>JASBSE010000416.1 GCA_030149115.1 Winogradskyella sp.
GCCTTCGTTTTGCTTAATAAAACGAATAATGTCGGCATCTACATTTTTGGTTTTAGGACGTACTTCGTAAAACAGATTTGGTCTATTGAACGATGCTTTAAAGGTTACAGCATCTGTCATACCCAAACTTTTAAGAATATCTTCTTGCACCTTTGGAGTTGCTGTTGCTGTTAGTCCAATAATAGGAATATCGTCTCCAATTCGTTTTATAATATGTCTTAGGTTTCGGTATTCTGGTCTAAAATCGTGTCCCCATTCACTAATACAATGCGCTTCGTCTACAGCCATAAATGAGATTTTTTGAGACTTCAAAAAATCCACATATTCTTCTTTGGTTAACGATTCTGGTGCTACATATAATAATTTAGTGATACCATTGATGATATCATCTTTTACACGCTTTACTTCAGTTTTATTCAATGACGAATTTAAAACGTGTGCTACACCTTCATTCTCCGATACTGCTCTTATGGCATCTACCTGATTTTTCATTAGAGCAATAAGTGGTGACACCACAATTGCTGTTCCGTCTTTAATTAAAGCTGGTAATTGATAACAGAGCGATTTTCCGCCACCTGTTGGCATAATAACAAAGGTGTTATTACCTTCTACTACGTTTTTAATAACTTCTTCCTGTAGACCCTTAAACCCAGAAAAACCAAAGTATTTTTTTAGTGAGGAGTGTAAGTCAATTTCTGCAATACTCATTAATCCCTTTTCGTATTTATTTCTTCTTTTATAATGCTTAAGTCTACTCAAATATAATAAGTAAAACTTAGCTTTGCATCTTCAATTACATTGTTTAGTACTTGTAATTTTTTCATAGTGATTTGGGAATATTTGAATGAAAAAATTCACGTACTTTTGCATAACCTTAAAGATAATAAAATCTTTATATCTAAAAAACACAATAAAAAATTAGTTTTGAACACTGTGTCATCCATATTAAACACTGCGAAAAGCACCATAGAACTGGAAAGCAACGCTATTAGAAATTTATCAGATTTACTTACAGATGATTTTGCTAAGGCTGTAGAGCTCATATACCACTCTAAAGGAAGAGTTATTATTACTGGTATTGGTAAAAGTGCCATTATTGCCAATAAGATTGTTGCGACTTTAAATTCTACTGGGACTCCTGCTGTTTTTATGCATGCTGCAGATGCCATACATGGTGATTTGGGTTTAATTCTAAAAGATGACGTTGTAATTTGTATTTCTAAAAGTGGTAATACTCCAGAAATTAAAGTTTTAGTACCTCTTATAAAGAATGCAAAAAATAAAATGATTGCCATTACAGGCAACAAAGAATCATTTTTAGGACAGCAATCTGATTATGTTTTGAACGCTTACGTTGAGCAAGAAGCTTGCCCTAATAATTTAGCACCTACTACAAGTACCACAGCTCAGCTTGTAATGGGAGATGCTTTAGCCGTTTGTTTATTAGAATTGAGAGGTTTTTCTAGCAAGGATTTTGCAAAATATCATCCAGGAGGAGCCTTAGGTAAACGTTTATATTTAAGAGTGAATGATTTGTCCTCTCAAAATCAAAAACCTGAGGTACATTTAGATGCCAGCTTAAAGGAGGTTATTGTAGAAATAACAGAAAAAATGTTAGGAGTAACAGCTGTTATTGAAAACAATAAAATTGTTGGTATTATAACAGATGGAGATTTACGTCGTATGCTCAGTAAAAGTGATGATCTTTCTAATCTTAAAGCAAAAGATATAATGAGTACCAACCCAAGACGTATTAATGAAGATGCCATGGCTGTAGATGCTAAAGAGCTAATGGAAGAGTTTGGCATTTCGCAATTGTTGGTTGAGCATGATGGTAAGTACGCTGGAGTTGTTCACTTACATGATTTAATAAAAGAAGGCATTATATAATGGCGAAAAAGAGTGTAGACGAAATGTCTTTTTTAGACCATCTTGAAGATCTAAGGTGGCATTTAATAAGAGCAACATTAGCGATTGTTATTGCTGCAGCACTTGCGTTTGTATTTAAAACATTCATTTTTGATGTTGTTATTTTTGGGCCAACTCTAATGAGTTTCCCTACTTATGAAGGTCTATGTAGAATGTCTCAATTTTTAGGCATAGAAGATACTACGTTTTGTGCTGATAAATTTCCTTTTATAATTCAAAACAGAACGGTAGCTGGGCAGTTTTCTGCACATATATGGACATCGATTTATGCTGGTTTCATTGTAGCCTTCCCTTATGTATTATACCAACTATGGAGCTTTATTAGCCCTGGATTAAGTTCTAATGAGCGTAAAAATTCCAGAGGATTTATAATTATTGCATCATTCTTATTTTTCCTTGGTGTGCTATTTGGTTATTATATCATAACACCTTTATCAATCAACTTCTTGGCGAACTATCAAATTAGTGAACAAATCTCTAATGAGTTTGATATTAGCTCCGTTATTGCTATTGTAAGGTCTTCATCCTTGGCATCTGGCTTTGTGTTTGAACTACCAATTATTATCTACTTTTTAACAAAGGTTGGTTTGGTAACACCTCAATTTTTGAAAAAATACAGAAAGTACGCTTTGGTAATTGTACTTATATTATCAGCTTTAATAACACCACCAGATGTTGCTAGTCAGGTTATTGTAGCAATACCAATTTTAATACTATACCAAGTTAGTATTTACATCTCTTCTATAGTAGTAAAAAATCAAAACAGAAAAAGAAAACATGTCTGATATTGTAAAAGAATTTAATGATTATCGCTCTAAAATGAACGATAAAATCCTTTCGGATAATAATAAAATTGTAAAACGTATTTTTAACTTAGACACTAATGCTTTTGCTGAAGGTGCGTTAGATAAAAAGACAAAAGAGCTACTTGGCTTAGTGGCTTCAACCGTGCTTCGTTGTGATGATTGTGTGAAGTATCATTTAGAATCTTCTTATAAAGAAGGCTTAACAAAAGCTGAAGTTAGTGAAGCGCTTGGCATTGCTACTCTTATTGGAGGAACAATAGTAATCCCTCACTTAAGAAGAGCCCACGAATATTGGGAAGCTCTTGAAAACCAAGGTTAAACTTTTTATAAATATTAGCTACAAATAAACGGTTCTATATGAATTTACTATTTTTAGCGTTCTTAGTTACAGTATGAAGTTACGTGCGGAAAATTTAATGAAGTCCTACAGCGGACGAAAAGTTGTAAAAGACGTTTCTCTTGAGGTCAACCAAGGAGAAATTGTAGGCCTACTTGGGCCTAATGGTGCTGGTAAAACGACTTCGTTTTATATGATTGTTGGTATTATTAAACCTAACGGAGGAAATATTTACCTAGATAATACGGACATTACAAAATACCCAATGTATAAGCGCGCGCAAAATGGTATTGGATATTTAGCACAGGAAGCTTCAGTGTTTAGAAAACTTAGCATAGAAGATAATATTCTAAGTGTACTTCAGCTTACTAAGCTGAGTAAAAAAGAACAGCGTGATAAAATGGAATCTTTGATAGAAGAGTTTGGTCTTGGGCATATTAGAACCAATCGTGGTGACTTGCTTTCTGGAGGTGAACGTCGTCGTACAGAAATTGCCAGAGCCCTTGCCACAGATCCAAATTTTATACTTTTAGATGAACCTTTTGCTGGTGTAGACCCTGTTGCTGTAGAAGATATTCAACGCATTGTAGCAAAACTTACCAAAAAGAATATTGGTATCCTTATAACGGACCATAACGTACAAGAAACACTTGCCATTACGGACAGAACATACTTAATGTTTGAAGGTGGTATTCTTAAGGCAGGTAAGCCCGAAGAACTTGCCAGTGACGAAATGGTACGTAAGGTTTACCTTGGACAGAATTTTGAGTTACGTAAAAAGAAGCTAGAATTTTAATCTAAGCTAATTTCTTTATCTTTCTTCTTACTCTTTTAATGCCTAAAATCAATAAATAGATTACTGCAGATTGTATAAATAAATTTACGAACCAATACACGGCTCTCACATACAGACTTTCGTTAACATAAAAAGGCAAACTTCTGTGAATGCCACTTATAGGCAAACTAAAAATTGCAATTATTGGATTGGTAACAGAAGTTAAATCACTCTTACTTTTTGTTAATTGTACATCCAAAAAGACAATTAAAAATTGAATCACCATTAAAGTAAAAAAAATGATGAGAAACGGTCTAAGCTTTAGTTTTTTCATTTTTTGTGATTTCTTGTTTTATTAATTTTTTCTGATAACGTCCTTGTACAATATCTACTATAACTAACACAGCGATTACAAAATAAAATGTTGTTTTACTCATTGGTACAATCTCATTTCCAAAGATTTTAAGGTGCGCTAAATGGCCACCTTCTGTAACTAACATTATACCTACTATAAATAAAATAAATAGTCCCAACACCTCGTACATTCTGTTTTTAGCAAGAAAAGCAGATATTTTATCCGCAAGCAACAGCATTAACAATCCGCTCAATACAATGGCTACAGCCATAACAATAAAAGCTGTAGTTGAATTTTTCAAATCACTTGTTAAACCAATTGCTGCTAAAATGGAATCGAAAGAGAATACTAAATTCATTATTACAATACTCACCACTACCGCATTAGCTGATTTACTTTTTTTAGTACTACCATTCCCTTCAACATCATGCCCTAAGTCTGTTGTAGAAATCATATGCCAAATTTCTTTAATGGCAGTATATATAATAAAGCCACCACCTGCTAATACTATTAAACTATGTCCGTTAAAAGCAAAGTCCAGCACATTTTCAATTTGCCCTGTTAGAAATGAAAATGGTTCTTGAAAATAGTCTATAACCGATACCAATACAAAAAGTAAAACTATTCTTAATACAATGGCTATTAATATACCAACCTTTCGTACTCTTTTTTGTTCACTTACGGGTGCTTTTTTAGATTCTAATGAAATATATAATAGGTTATCAAATCCTAATACTGCTTGAAGCATTACTAGCATTAAAAGAGTAAAAATAACTTCTGCCATTTTTTAGTTTATCGTATTTGTTAGTTTATGTTCTTTTTATCAATTATGGATAAAATAATATAGAGAATAATAATGAGAGGTATCGCAGCAAAGTGCAGTACCAACAGCATCACCAAACTTACTATTAAAAAGATATATCGTATTGCATTATTCTTAAAGCTCCAATCTTTAAACTTTAATGCAAACAATTTTATTTTGGAATTTAGGAGATAGCAACTTATGAGTGTTAATACAATTAAAAACCACTTATTGATAATTATGGTGTTCATTATATCATTATTCTGATATTCTAAAATCAGTGGTAATGATAAAATAAGTAATGTGTTTGCTGGTACAGGTAAGCCTTTAAAGTAGGTCTGTTGATCTTCGTCTAAATTAAACTTTGCTAATCGGTAAGCTGAAGCTAATGGAATTAATAATCCTATCAAAGGTAGCACAGACATTTTAAAACCTTGCCAGTGAAAAACAGAATTCCAACTTTCCGAATATGAAGCATAATCAGGACTGTCAACTGTAAGTGATATTAACTTAAACATTATTACTCCAGGTACCACACCACTCGTCACCAAATCAGCCAGTGAATCTAACTGAATCCCTAATGGGCTTTGCACGTTTAGTTTTCTAGCCAAAAGGCCATCAAAAAAATCGAAAAAGATACCTAAAAACACAAAAAAGGCAGCAACTATAAAATTACCGTGAACAGCAAATATTAAAGCGATACATCCTGAAAACAAATTGAGAAGTGTAACTATATTAGGAATGTGTCGCTTAAAGCTCATGAATATAATTTTTGTAAAAATATAAAAGTATTTGAGCTTAGCTTATTATTTTTTTCAAATTGTGTTTTTAACTAAACAATAAGAAGCTGTTTTTAAAGTTAAATAGATAGAAAAATTGTGCATCTTTGTAAAAAATTTTGCTGTTGAAAAATTACATCGTAATTCTCTTAACACTTATAACCGCTTTAGTTTCGGCACAATCTACCAGAAAATATTCTAATGAATTTATGAATATTGGTGTTGATGCTGCTGCCTTAGGGATGAGTAATGCTGTAGTCTCACAAACTGCAGACGTTAATTCTGGATACTGGAATCCGGCTGGATTAGTACATCTTGAGGACAACCAACTTGCTTTAATGCACTCTAGTTATTTTGCCAATATTGCTAACTATAACTACATAGCCTATGGGATGCCATTAGACGATCGCAGTGCTGTAGGTGTTTCACTTATAAGGTTTGGTGTTGATGATATTTTAGACACCACACAATTAATTGATGATGAAGGTAACATCAATTATGATCGAATTAGTACCTTTTCTACTGCTGATTATGGTTTAACATTTTCGTATGCCAGAAAGCTACCATTGGATGGATTAAATTTTGGAATTAATGCTAAAGTTATAAGACGTATTATTGGTGACTTTGCCTCGTCTTGGGGATTTGGTTTGGATGCTGGTATTCAGTTTGAAAATGATTCTGGCTGGAAGTTTGGGCTTATGGCGAGAGATATCACAACCACTTATAACGCTTGGTCTATTGACGAAGAAAAATTTGAACAGATTAGTGGAGCCGTTGATGGACAAAACCAGGAACTACCAGAAACTACAGAAATCACCATACCTAAGTTAGAAATAGGAATGTCTAAAAAATGGATTTTCAATTATGATTATTCTTTATTAGCAGCTGCAAATCTTAATGTACGTTTTGAAGAAAACAATGATATCTTTTCTACATCTTTTGCAAGTATTAATCCTGCTTTGGGATTTGAATTTGGATATACCGATTTAGTTTTTCTTAGAGGTGGTGTCGGTAATTTTCAAAATGAAAGACAGATTGACAACTCTGAGAATTTAACGTTTCAACCTAATTTTGGTGTAGGGTTTAAGTATAAGGGTATTCAAATCGATTATGCCTTTACCGATATTGGCGACCAAAGTGCCGCTCTATATTCTAACGTATTCTCTTTAAAAATAGATTTTAGTATTTTTAGATAGTTAACCCAACACAATGAAAATAAAACTATCGCTTTTAGCTTTCTTATTTGTTACTGTTTCGTTTGCTTTTCAATTTCAGCTATCTGATGATGCCGAAGCATCCGTTTTAACTTTTGGACCAGGAACATCTCTTAATGATTCTTTTGGACACAATGCCTTCAGAATAAAAGATGAAACCAGAGGCATAGATATAGTTTATGGTTACGGTCAGTATGATTTTGATGCACCAAACTTTTACTTAAAATTTGCGAGAGGAAAACTTAA
>JASBSE010000417.1 GCA_030149115.1 Winogradskyella sp.
AATTCTAAAGATAGCGATTAAAGGCTATTGAAAAATTGAATTAAGATTTTTTAACGTTTAAAGCGACTTATTTTCGAAGTAGTTTACCAATAAAGCTACAACATAACTGTAGCTTTTCATACCGTCAGCTTGATTATTTGCTTTAAGAAAATTATCAAAGGTTTTTTCAAAAACAGGTTCAATTGGGTTTTCGTAAGATTTCCAAAAGTCTTGAACTTCTTGGTAATTCATTAAAATACCTTTGTTTACTGTGGCAAGAATCTTGTAATACAAATCTTTATCGCGTTTAAAGATTTCTACCAAACAGTAGCGTAAACCAAAGGTGTAACCAGAATATTTAAAATGAAGATCATTGTTATTAATAGCGGCCAAGCAACCAATAAAATTAGCTTCGTTTTCTGCGGCATAGCCCAATTGATGCGCAACCTCATGGCACGATGTGGTTGGAAATTTGTAGGTTGGAATTAATCCATCTACCTGTGCTTCATTTGTAAAAGGGTTCAAATACCCTGAAAATCCCATGTAAGTTAGTGGTACGCTGTAAATTGATTTTTTGATACTTACAGGATTATAATCTAAATGCGGATAGGTTTCAGACAATGTTTTGTAACTGTCTTTTACCATATCAAAAACTTCAGATTTGGTAAAAGGCATGTCCACTTTTGCTGAATCATTTATGGCTAATTGATGATGTAGATTATTCGATTTTTCAATTAATCGCTTTGTGAAATTAACCAACTGTTCTGTGGTGTATTCGGCTTCAAGATCTAACGATTTGTATAGTGGAAGTCTGTAGTAGTTAAATGCCCACAAAACGTGAAACGCAAAATAAGCCAAGGACAAGGTTGCTAAAATGTCTAATAACCAGTCTTTAGTATCCTTATAAAGACGTTTTCGGTTAATGATAATCCAACGAATTATATAAATACCAGCTAAAGTATAAAAAACATCACCTATTGAAAATGGCAACCAACCAAAGGCATAGCGCATTAATTTAGAGGTGAAAACATAAACACCATTACTATAAAATTGCTCTACAAATACAGGAAATTGCTTTAAGATTTGAATAACAACAATCTGAACAATCAAGAAAAGCGCAATGATGAGTTTTTTGTTTTTCAGCATGACTCAAAAATAGGAAAAACTTGTCATTCCGCACTTGATGCGGAATCTATATTTGCAGAAGGTTGAATGTCTATATGAGATCCTGAAACAAGTTCAGGATGACAAAAAACAATAAGTCTTTTTGTACTTTTGTAATCGAAAAATTAAGTATTAATTTAAAAAGATACCCACTTCTGTGGTAAGTAATATGAGTCAAGATATAAGAAGCCTTGAACCAAAGGCACTATGGAACAAATTTGCAGATCTTAATGCAGTACCTCGTCCTTCAAAAAAGGAAGAACGTGTTATAAAATTTATGAAGGATTTTGGTGAAGGATTAGGTTTAGAAACTATAGAAGATGAGGTTGGTAACGTCATCATTAAAAAGCCTGCAACTGCAGGAATGGAAGACCGAAAAGCCATTGTGATGCAATCGCATTTAGATATGGTACATCAAAAAAATAACGATACCGTTTTTGACTTCAATACACAAGGTATCGACATGTACATAGATGGAGATTGGGTAAAGGCAAAAGGGACAACGCTTGGTGCAGATAACGGTCTTGGTGTGGCTACAATTATGGCTATTTTAGAAAGTGATAGTATTGCGCATCCTGATTTAGAGGCTTTATTTACCATAGATGAAGAAACTGGTATGACTGGTGCTATGGGTCTTAAAGGTGGTTTGCTTAATGGTGAAATACTACTGAATTTAGATACCGAAGAAGATGATGAAATAGGTGTTGGTTGTGCTGGTGGAGTAGATGTCACAGCAACAGGTTCTTATAATGAGCAACCGGTTTCTAAAGATGGCTACAAAGCTTATAAAATAGAAGTGAAAGGTTTGCAAGGTGGTCATTCTGGTATGCAAATTCATGAAGGTTTGGGTAATGCCAATAAAATTATGAATCGTTTGCTCTATGCTATTATCGAAGATATTAAAGTGGCTGAGATTGATGGAGGTAGTTTACGTAATGCCATACCAAGAGAGAGTGTTGCTGTTGTAGTTTTAAAATCAGATAAAGAAGAGGTACTGTTAAATGTCTTAAAAGCGTTATCTGAAACGATTAAGAAGGAATACAAAACTATGGAGCCAGATTTACAAATGGTCTTTACAGAAACTGATTTACCAGATAATACAATGCCATTTGAAGCGCAATCTCAATTATTAAAAGCATTATATGCTGCACACAATGGAGTATATAGAATGAGTGCAGATATCAAAGATTTGGTAGAAACTTCTAATAATATAGCTAGAGTAATTGTAAAAGATGGTAATATTAAAGTAGGTTGCTTAACACGTAGCTCTGTGGAGTCTTCTAAAATGGATTTGGCTAATGCTTTAAAGTCTACATTTGAACTTGCTGGTTGTGAGGTTGAGTTTTCAGGAAGTTATCCTGGTTGGACACCAAATATGGATTCTGCTATTTTAAAAGTAATGGTGCCAATTTACGAACGTCTTAATAATGGAGAAAAACCTCATGTAGCAGCTTGCCATGCAGGTTTAGAGTGTGGTATTTTAGGACAAAATTATCCAGACATGGATATGATTAGTTTTGGTCCAAACATTAAAGGTGCTCACTCACCAGATGAACGTGCTCAGATTTCATCAGCTCAGAAGTATTGGGAATTTGTTTTAGAAATCTTGAAAAATATTCCGAAGAAAGCTTAATGATTTAAGTGCTAAATCAAGTTCAGTATGGGATTAATAAAAAAAGGGCAGCGATTAAGCTGCCCTTTTTTTATTTTACTGTTGTTTATTTATTCAGCAATACCAGTTAGCTCTATATCAAATACGAGATTAGTTTTTCCTGGGATTAATGGTGCTCTTCCTGATTCTCCATAGCCTAAATGATAAGGGATATAAACTCTAGCTTTATCTCCCACTTTCATGTTCAGCATGGCTTCTCTAAAGCCAGCAACTAAACCTGCACTCTCGTTATATGGCATTGTGAAAGGGCTATAGCCACCACGACTGTCTTGCGTTTCATCATACTTTCCGTTTTTCTCAGCTACCTCTTTCCAAGTTGTCCAGAATAAGGTGCCATCTTCAAAATATCCAGCACAATCAATTTTTACTCTCTGTTCTGGTGTAGGTTTTACACCGTCACCTTTATGAGTAAAGGCCATTTCCATGCCAGTTTCAGATTTGATTATAGAATTCTTAATTTCTTCATTTTTCTTTAAAAATTCTTCTCTAGCTTCTTTAGACAACTCTTCAGCTTTTTTCTTAGCTTCAGCTATTTGTTGTTCTCGTTTTTCTAATATTTTAGGCATTTCTTCTTCAAATACTTTTGGCGCATCAAAGAATTTAGCTTCTTTACCTTTTCTAATGATATTAAGTTTTGTGATAACTACATCCTCAACTGGCTTGTGGTTTCTTCTAGCAGGATCAATTACTTTAACATTAGAAATAGAATCATGTACATCCATACCTTCTATAACTTGACCAAAAACAGCATGTCTGTTATCTAAGCTTGGCCATTCTTTTTCCATAATAAAGAACTGACTTCCGTTTGCATCTCTACCTGGATTTGCCATAGATAGAACACCTGGTTTATCATGCTTTAAGTCAGGGTGAAACTCATCTGGAAATTTATAACCAGGATCTCCCATTCCTGAAGCTGTAGGATCTCCACCTTGTATCATAAAATTATTCACAACTCGGTGAAATGTAATACTGTCATAGTAACGTTTTCCTTTATATTCCTCTTTCACCATTGGGTGGTTACCTTCGGCTAAAGCCACAAAATTAGCTACAGTTACAGGTACTTTATCGTAATAAAGCTTTGCCAGCATTGTCCCTTTATTAGTAACAAATTCTGCATAAAGTCCATCTTCTAAATTTGGATACTTCTCTTGGCAAGAGATATTTGCCAATACAACTAATATTATTAATGTTGTAAGTGCTTTTTTAATCATTTTCTTGGGTTATAGTGTTTAAAGTTACTTCGCATATTAACGGAACATTGGTTCCTATTCTGTTTTCATCACCATAGTAGCCATAAGCTTTTTGTGATGGAAAAATGAAGGTGATATGATCACCTTCTGTCATTAATTTTAAACCTTCGCGCAGACCTGTAAAAAGTTCTTGTTTGTCCATAACGTAAGTTCTTTCTGCAGTTGCGTATATTTCATTTCCGCTAAGGTCAGATACATTATATTCAAAATTAATGATGTCACCAAAATCTGGTTGAATAGTGTCTTTTTCTGCTTTGGTATTGTAGTAGTACCAAAATCCACTTTCTGAGGCGATATAGTCTTTTTCTGGATTATTCTTTATGATATTCTGAATAATCTCATGTTCCTTTTCGTTTAGTTTTTTGTTACGCTCTGCAGATTCCTTTAGAAAAGAACCAGACTGTACCGTTTCTGGCATTCTGGCCTCTGGAGATTTACAACCCACTAAAACAAAAGTTACAATTAGTATGTAGAGCAGGTGTTTCATTACTGGGACAATTCATTTTTATATTGTTGTAATATACTAATAAATTTTTCAACGGTAGTTTGTAAATCATCTTCACTGCGTCCACCAGCTGCATTTGTGTGTCCACCACCATTAAAGTGTGCTCTAGAAAATTCGTTCACAGAAAAAGTGCCTTTACTACGCAACGATATTTTTACAATATTGTCTTGCTCGTTTTCTATAAAAATGGCAGCAAATATGATGTTTTTTAATGACAGACCGTAGTTAACAAACCCTTCGGTATCTCCTTTTTTAAAATTGAATTCATCCAATTCAGCTTGCGACAATGTAATGTAAGCTGTGCGTAATTCTGGTATTACTTTTAGGTTTTGCATGGCTCTACCCAAAAGTTGTAAACGACTGTAGCTATTGGTGTCGTAGATATTGTTATGAATTTCAGAATTTTTAGCACCTCGCTTCATTAAATCTCCAATAACCTGATGTGTTCTGCTGGTGGTAGATGGAAAGCGAAATGAGCCAGTGTCTGTCATAATTCCTGTATACAAGCAGGTCGCAATGTCAGCGTTTATTTTTTCAACATCATCTAGCATTTCAATAAAATTGTATACCATTTCGCAGGTAGAAGACATACTAACATCAGAGTAGGTGTACTTTGCATAATCATCTGGTTGCTGATGATGATCTATCATAATTTTTGTTGCTGACGACTGCTCTAAAGGCACTGCCACATCACCAGTACGGTGAAAAGCATTAAAGTCTAACGTAAAAATTAGCTGCGCTTTGTTTATTAAAGCTTCGCATTGGTCTCGATTAGACTCAAAGATTAAAACAGCATCATCTCCAGGTAACCACTTTAAAAAATCTGGATAATCATTGGGTGCAATAACGGTTGCTTTATGGTTATAGGCTTTTAAATAATGATACAAGCCTAATGTAGAACCCATGGCATCTCCATCTGGATTTTTATGTGGCACAATTA
>JASBSE010000078.1 GCA_030149115.1 Winogradskyella sp.
ATTGTAAAATTCTAATTGTAAATCCTTAGATAAATTCATCTGAAAGCTAATATCAACTGCACTAAAATTTGAGCTATCTAATGTGATGTCTTCCTTTAAATCGATTTCATTTGGGTAGTCATTTTTTGAAGAATATAACGTGCTAAAATTCTCGATAGGATAGTTTTTCAGGTAATAACCGTTCTCATCTGAAAACAATTTTATAGTTCTTGGCAAAGTCATTGAGCTACGCCAAACTTCCGTTGGTACTTTTTGCGCATAGAGCCAATTGCTCATCCAACCAATAAAAATTCTTTCATTATTTGGCACGTTGTTATAAGTTATTCCTGCATAATTATCGGCTCCAAGGTCTAACCATTTAATATCTTTTTGATTGGTAGTGAAGGTTTCACCATCAAATTCACCAACAAAATATTGGGTAGCACTGCCACCATGAGTTCCACCAGGATTGATACTTATAAGAAGTACCCATTTTTCTTCCTCTCCATTTTCAACAGGTAACCTGAATAAATCAGGACATTCCCAAACACCACCGTGAGCACCGATATTTTCACCAAATTCACTTTTTAATTCCCAATCCTTTAAATTATCTGAATGGTAAAACTTTGCGTGATCGCCAGCGACTAAAATGAGTATCCATTTATTCAATTCATCGTGCCAAAATACTTTTGGATCTCTAAAATCCATCATACCATCGTTGCCTATTACAGGATTTCCCTCATATTTTACCCAAGTATCACCATTATCCAAACTATAAGCTATACCCTGAGTTTGGTGGTCGTTATTTCCCTTTTTCACCAATTCATCTGAATGATAAGTAAACATTGCAACCAAAGGAGGATTGTCCTTTGTACCAAAACCTGAAGAATTCATTTTGTCAACTACTGCACTTCCTGAAAAAATATAACCATACTCATCAGGATACAACGCTATTGGTTTATTTTCCCAGTGTATCAAATCCTTACTTGTAGCATGTCCCCAATGCATTGGTCCCCAGACGATATCTTCGGGATAATATTGATAGAACAAATGATAAATGCCATCATTATATACGAGCCCATTTGGATCATTCATCCATTTTGAAGGAGGTGAAAAGTGGAATTGTGGACGGGATTTTTCCGAATAGTTACTTCCTAATATGATTTCGGAATCCTTATTTGCAGTCGTTTCCTTTGATTTTTCGTGTTTACAAGAAACTATTAAAAGTGATAGTAAAACTATTGATTTTAAAAAGCGCATGAACATGTAAATTAATAAGATTACTAAATATAAGTAATAATTATTAACATTTTCACAGCAAAAGCCTTTTCAAAATAAAAAATCTATAATGATTAATTAAATAGTATTTCTTTATAAGCACCTATTTTTTTACCATTCAGCAAAGTTTCCATCTTCATTTCTCCAAATAGGGTTTTTCCAATCGTGACCAATTTTTTGACCTTCTTTAAGCTTTTCTTCATCAATCTCAACTCCTAATCCTGGTTTTATAAATAAATCTAAGTATCCGTTTTTTACATCAAACACTTCAGGATTTTTTACATAATCTAATAAATCAAACCCTTGGTTGTAATGAATACCCAAACTGCTTTCTTGAATAATAGCATTTGGTGAAGAAAAATCTAAATGTAATGCAGATGCAAGAGATATTGGCCCTAAAGGACAATGAGGTGCAATTGCTATATCATAAGCCTCTGCCATTGTAGCAATTCGTTTGACTTCTGATATTCCTCCTGCATGACTTAAATCTGGCTGAATAATATCTACCACACCTTGATGTAATACATCTTTAAAGTCCCACCTAGATAACATTCTCTCACCTGTGGCTATTGGTATACTTGTATAAGAATAAATATGCTTTAGCGCATCATTATTTTCACTTAATACAGGTTCTTCAATAAACATTGGGTCATAAGGAGCAAGTTCGTCTATCAACTTTTTTACCATAGGTTTATGTACCCTTCCATGAAAATCTAAGCCTATGTCTATTTCATTTCCGAACTCTTCCCTTAACAACTTTATATTTCGAGCAACACTTTTTATGTCTTTAATAGTAGACACCCATGGCATTTGACCTGTAGCGTTCATTTTAACAGCTCTATAACCTTGATTAACCTTTTCATGAGCTTGCTCCAAAACAACATCAGGGTGATCTCCACCTATCCAACAATACATCTTCATTTTTTGTCTTACTGCACCTCCCAAAAGTTCATAAACAGGAACATTTAAGTATTTTCCTTTAATATCCCACAAGGCTTGGTCAATACCTGAAATTGCACTCATAAGTATGGTACCTCCTCGGTAAAATCCACCTCGGTAAAGTACTTGCCATATATCTTCTATATGATTTGCTGTTCTACCAATCAAATAAGGCTCTAACTCTTTAACACAAGCTGCAACAGAATCTGCCTTTCCCTCTACAACCGGCTCTCCCCAACCTATAATTCCACATTTAGTAGTTACTTTAACAAATAACCATCTTGGCGGAACTTTAAATAATTCTAATTTGACAATTTCTAATTGATCCATTTAGATTCGTTTTTAATTTTTACAAATCGTTCTTAATTTCCTTTACTTAATATGCACTTAGGCTATTATTTCAGTGATTTTGTGAAGTTGTTCTGAGTTTCTAGAATATGATTATACATTGCATTATTAGCCCTTTGCTCATCTTTATTTATTATAGCGTCAAGAATATTTTCATGATGTTTCAACATCATATTTTTTTTCTTTACCAACTCACCTTCAAGTGGTTTCGCATAAACACCTGCTTTAAACTTTGGCATCAGATTAAATATTGGACTCAGAAGTAAATCTAATACCTGATTATTCGCAATAGATAGAATACTCTTGTGAAAATCATTATCTAACTCAGCTTCTTTATTTGTGTCATTTAAGTCACAATTTTTGGTCATTTCTATATTTTCCTTCAATAACTCTATTTGTCTTTCAGTCCTATTGATTGCGGCCTGACCAGCCAAGGCTGGCTCTAAAACCAATCTTGTTTTTATAGTTTGAAGAATAACACCTCTATCTGAAGAAAGTTCAAAAAACAGATTCAGTGTTTCAGTAGCATTTTTTATACTCATTTCAGAAACATACACACCACTTCCTCTTTTTACTTGTACAATGCCTCGCGCACTCATCTTTTTTATAGCCTCACGAACGGCAGTTCTACTAACCGCAAAAAGATTACAAAGCTCATTTTCCGTAGGCAATTTACTTCCTGGCAAATATTTCCCTGCTCTTATAGCTTCTATTAGCTCGTATTCAATTATCTGAGTGAGTGACTTTTTTATACCTATAGGTGCAAACATAGAATATGATTTATATGACATAATACATCATACAAATTTATACTATAGATTTAATTTGAACAAGAAGCAAAGTGAAAAATATACGGTCTACTACATTTCCCTATTAATAAAATTCATTTACTTTTAACCTACGTAAAACCCTAACCTTTATCTATTATGATACGTAAACACCTTCTATTTGTATTACTTTTTCTTTCAATTATTTCATCATCATTTGCCCAACTAAAACAACATAAAACCTTTTACGATAATGGCACGGTAGAGGAAGAAGGCCAATACAAAAATGACGAAATGCACGGTACATGGAAGTATTATTATGATAACGGTCAACTCAGTGCTATTGAGCACTATGAAGAAGGTGTTGAAGTTGGTGAATGGGTTTCATATTATGAAAATGGTCAGTTGGAAACCAAAGGAAACTATTTAAACGGTGTGCCAAATGGATTGGCCATAGCCTATTTTGAAGATGGTAGTCTACAAGGAAGAGCTACTATTATCAATGGTGTTTTAGAAGGTGACTATATTGCATATGAAGACGTTGACAAAATAAAGGAAAAAGGCACTTATAAAAATGGCGAAAAGGTAGGTTTATGGATTGAAAACAAGTACTATTCTAATGGAAATACTAAAGAAGAATTACAATATTTAGACGGAAAAAAGCATGGATCTCATAAAAAGTATTATGAAAATGGCCAAATTGCGTTAATAGCCAATTACAAAAAGGATAACGCTGATGGTCCTTACAAAGAATACAATAAAGATGGTACTTTATCAGAGACTGGAGAAGCCCTCAACGGCGAGCGTCATGGTGTAAGAAAAGAATACAGATACGGAGAACTTAGCGAACTTACCACCTACAACAACGGTCAAAAGGAAGGAAGATACGAGGATTGGAACATTGACAAAAAACAACTAAAAGAGGAAGGCTTTTACAAAAACGACGAAAAGTCTGGCTATTGGAAACTATATGATTCTTATGGCAATATTGAAGAAGAAGGCCCTTATAAAAAAGATGAAAAAAATGGGTATTGGAAAATTTACTTAACCAACCACCACTCCAAAAAATACAGAATATACAGCGAAGGCAACTACGTTAATGGCCAACGAGATGGCAAATGGATTTTTTACAATAGAAACGAAGAGCAAGAATACTACACAATATACAAAAACGGAGATGAAGTTGAAGAAGTAAAAGACGGTATTGAATATATCACTAAATATGACGCAACAAGTAATAGCTACTACACCGAAGGTGAAAAACACTATAAAAACAATAAACTTATTAAAACCATTAAATACATTATAAAAGGCAATACTATAGTAGATAAAGAAGTTTGGGTAAATGGCAAGTTAGAATCTAAAGCAAGTGAAGGCTATGAAAAGCGTATAGATTATTACAAAATCTACTTTAAAAATAAATGCAGTAAAAAAGCACAAGTAGCACT
>JASBSE010000091.1 GCA_030149115.1 Winogradskyella sp.
TTTGATATTGAAATTAAAGATGTTAACTCTAAGATTGTTGCTGCTATTGAAAACCACGCACAAAACAACATTGAGCTAACACTAAATGGTGTATTCGATTTTATGAATAAGCGCCAGGATTTTAATCCACAATACAAAGTCTTTAAGGAGTATTTTGTCCTTTGTTGGTCTGGACAAAAAAAGCATGTTAAGGACGAAGTTTTTTATTCTAGAGTAGATATAGAAATGATTAACGAACAAGTGCGTTTATTCTATTCAGCTTTAGATGAAGTTGCTATTTTTTATAATGAAGATTCTTTTAAAATTGTAGAATACGTAAGACTTGGGCTTCAGAAATCTTATAAATATTACAAGCTCGAAGAAAAAATTATTCACTTCGATAATAACGCCAATTATTCTATTGAAGCTAATTTAATTTTTGAACCTCCTCAATTTGATAAAAAGGTTTTATATCATATCTATAATACGAATAACACAATACTCGAAAAACTCGAAAAAGGTGTTACCATTGCAAGCCATCAAATTCCGGATTTAAATAATTTAGCTGCGAGTTATTTAATTTGCTATCTCAACGGATTTGAAGATGCCTTACCAAAACTAGAATATGCAAAACCATACATTAAAAATTATAGTTTAGACCTATACCAGTCTTATAAAGAAACTATTAGAATTTTGAGAAAAGTAAAGTACAATTAATGTTGGTCGAGTTTTTAGATTATTTTATCCTCATTTTTTGCATCTTGTCGAATCTTGAGAGAAGTAAGTGCAGATAATACATTTTTTTCTACCATTCATCAAAAATTTAGAAAACAAAAAGATATAATACGCATCTTTGATATGCTATTAATCAATTATATAACCTTGTTTCGGTAGGCTTTTAAAGCTAAATCTGAGACAAGGTTTATTGTTTTAATTTGGTATTAATTGAAATTCTAAAACCTGTGTAATAACATGGCAGTCATCTTCTGTTCTTTCAACCAAGATTGGATTTGATGTCAAAGTTTGGTAATTATTAGATGTTACCTCAATAATATAAGAGCCTTCTCGCTCACCAGCACCTAAAAAATAATCTGAATCTTCAATCCTTAAAAGTTGTTCTTCGTACGCTCCATCCTTTGCTGTAACTGTTATACCTTCGGTTAGTATGGTTTGGGTATTAACATCTTTTATGGTAACATTTAGCCCAAAAACATAAACTTCAGTACAGTTTTGTGGATATGTGTCATCAGAACTACAAGAAATTAGTATAGCCAACACTAGTAATAAAACTCTTTTCTTCATCATTTTTTGCTTTTCTTTTAAAGTTACATAAAAATGATAGTTTATATTTTAGATAAAGCTAAGTTTCTTAAAATTTTGATTTAACACAACCTCGTCATCAGCATTCAACCATTTGCTCAAGATAGTAGCATAAACAGTTCTAAAATCAATTTCATATTTTAAATCTCCGTTGCTATCTAAGTCTTTAAGGCTAGCCAGATTATTATAGAAACCTGCTTGCTTAAGATTTTTGCCTATAACAAAAACGTTGTTAGCAGCACCATGGTCAGTACCATTTGCTGCATTTTGTTTTACTCGTCTACCGAATTCTGAAAAAGTTAAAATCAAGGTGTCTTTAAAGGTTCCGTTTTGCTTTAAATCTTTTACAAATGATGAAATACTTTCTGCATACTGAGATAATAACCTAGCTTGCTTATCTTGTTGATTGGCATGCGTGTCAAATCCACCAAGAGAAGTATAAAACACCTTTGTATCTATATTAGAGTTGATAAACTGTGCAACATTTTTCAATTGTTTAGCAAGCGCATTTTTTGGATAGTCTTGTTGAGATAATTTCACTTTCGTATTTTCATAAATGTACTTTGCCGAAGACTTTGCCTCTATCATAGTTTGATAGAGGTAGCCTAAATTATGTTCATTTAAATGCGTATCATTGTAATGATTGTGTACACTCTCAAAAAATGGATCCTTAGCAGTTCTGTATAAAACTTTGTAATCGTTAGTTGCAATACCGTTAAAATGCTCACCCTTCATTGCTAAACTTAACTGTTCATCCATCTCAATAGCATTATAGGGTTTTTTACCATACATATCCATATAACGACCCAACCAACCACTTTGCAAATATTGATTTGAATCACTTGCTGTTTGCCAAATGTCCATAGATCTAAAATGAGAACGTACAGGATTTGGGTAACCTACATTATTTAAAATTGAAAGCTCACCATTATCAAACAATGAACGTAAAGGAGCTAAACTTGAATGAAACCCTAAATCATCCGTCATTTTAATAATGTCTTTAGTAATCGCCAAACGTGGTCTAGAGTTGTAATAAATATCATTGTTGTACGGAATTATGGTATTTAAACCATCATTTCCACCCGCAAGTTGAACAATAACCAATCTCTTATAACCCAAACGTGTAGCATCAACAGACTCAAACGCTTTGAGGAAACTTGGCACAAACAACAAACTACTCGCCAATGCAGAATCTTTTAAAAATTTTCGTCTATCCATAACTAACACATTTGATATTCTGGTAAGGACATTAGTTGAATGCAATAATCGCGCTTTGAAGCCTTGCTTAAGGTTTTCAAATATTCAGCAGTACCTTTATTTATTTGTCCTTGAATAATGACTTCTGAAAGATTTTTAGTCTCAATAGTCTTGAAATTTTTTAAAAATGCATCCCAATCTGGAGAGGTTTTAAAAGGCAACTTATCTTTACTTCGTTTGAAGTATTCCTCCCGGAATTTATCGTTGAAGTCTCCATATTCTTTTAATGAAATGAGTGCATTATTCAGAAGAACTGAAGGCAATTTTAAACGTATCATAATTGTATTGGCATCAATCCATGCTTTATCACCTTTCCAACCTGCAACATTAGGTGGATCTAACAACATTTGCCCCAATAATCTTTGAATTACCAATAAGTCCTTATCTCTTTCAAATTTAACAGGAACCGTGTTTGCAATACCCACTAAAAATTCAAT
>JASBSE010000418.1 GCA_030149115.1 Winogradskyella sp.
GCGAGTATGATGTAGCAGTTTAAAAAATGAGAACTAATCTAAATACTAATTATCATAAAGGTCGTTTTCGTTGTGGAGAATGGGCAAAACATTTACGTCCTTTTTCAAAGCGAATTGGTAATAAAAGATTTAGAAAAAGTACTTTAGAGACCATCGAAGATGAGTTGAGAAACGAATTTGTTACATGGCCTAAAAAAAGAGGAATCAAAAAAAACATTAAGGTTAAAATAACTACTGATTCGAATGGAAACACTTATAGTCGTATTGAAAAATATGGTAGTTTAAGAGATCTGAAAAACTCAATAAATAGGCCTTGTGTAATTAGATATAAGATACTCTAAGAATTAATTTAAGATTGAAAATTTTAATCATACAACAAAAAATGATTGGTGATGTTTTGGCTTCAAGCATATTGTTTGAAGCCATTAAGCATCAATATCCTGATGCAGAATTACATTACCTCATTAATACGCATACCTTCCCTGTTGTAGATCAAAATCCTTATATAGATAAGATTCATTTTTTTACACCAGAACATGAAAAAAGCAAATTGAAGCTTATAAAATTTGCCAAACAGCTTAGAAAAGAGAATTACGATGTTATCATTGATGTTTACTCTAAATTATCGAGTAATCTTATCACCTTACTTTCTAAAGCAAAGATTAAAATTTCTAAGTATAAACCTTATACATCTTTTATTTATAATCATACCTATAAAGATGCCAATAAAGTTATCTCAAAAGCTGGATTAGCTATAGAAAACCGGTTACAGTTGCTTATACCATTAGGTATTGATATTAGCAATATTGTTAGACCAAAAATTTATTTAACAGAAGAGGAAAAATCTAAAATTAAAGTTTTTTTAGAATCAAATCGCATAGATACCAGCAAACCACTATACATGATTGGTGTTTTGGGTAGCGGACCTAATAAAACCTATCCGTTTGACTATATGGCTTCAGTGATTGATACGATTGTAAAAACACAGCCCAAAAGTCAGATTTTATTTAATTATATACCAAACCAAGAAGCTGATGCCAAAGCCATTTTAGATTTGTGTAAATCTGAAACTCAAAACAATATTCATTTTAACGTTTTTGGTAAAAGTTTGAGAGATTTTTTAGCTATTACGCAACATTGCGATGCACTAATAGGAAATGAAGGCGGAGCTATAAACATGGCGAAAGCTTTAAGTATACCTACATTTACTATTTTTTCACCTTGGATAAAAAAAGAAGCTTGGAATATGTTCGATGATGGCAAAAAACACCTTTCTGTTCATCTAAAGGATTATGACAAACAACCGTATTTAGATATAAACCATCCAAAGGAGTTAAAATCTAAAGCTTCAGAATTGTATTTAAAATTTAAACCTTCTTATTTTGAAGAAGACTTGGTTAAATTTTTAGAAAGGTTATAGGCTTAATCTTTCTTAATACCGTATTCAGTCCACTTCAAATTTTCTTTTTTCACTTTAGCTCTAATCGCTAAATTTCTATCTAAAGATTCTTGTGTTTTATAACCACGTGCATGATCGAGATGCAGACAAATAGCTTTGTAACGTATTTGTTTTGTTTTAATGCCATTGTTTACCAAACGCTCACCCAACTCTCTATCTGGTCCACCATATTGCATACGCTCGTCATATCCATTTATCGCAATTAAATCAGATTTCCAAGCAGAGGAATTACAATTATTAAATGTAGCACCTGTTGGAGTTACTACATCTAAGAAGTTAGCCAGACCATTTTTTGCAGAAAGCTTTAGCTTGTTTTTTCCGCTAAGTTCCCCTTGGTCTTTTAGCCATTTCACTTCAAAACAACGTTTAGACCTTATATCATCTTCGGCAATAGTTTCACTAATATCCATTGGCAGTTTACAGTATCCACCAGATAAAAAATAACCTTTTTCGGCATGTTTTGCATGGGTTTCCACAAAATCTTCACGTGGAATACAATCTCCATCCGTAAATAAGATATAATCGTTTTTTGCCATGACAATAGCTTCATTCAAAATCTTTTGGCGTCTGTAGCCTTTGTCTTCATGCCAAGCGTGCGTAATTTCTACAGGGTAATTTTCTTTAAACCTATCTATTAAATTTTTGGTTTCTACAGTAGACCCATCATCAGCAATAATAATATCAAAATCTTTATAGGTTTGTACACTGTAACCGTACAATACTTTTTCTAACCAATCGATTTTATTATAAGTAGCAATAATGACTGTAATTTTTGGTAACGCCATGGATTTTATCTCTTAATACCAAATTTGGTATATGTTGATTTATTTCTTTTTGTCTCCTTACGAATTTTCAGATTTAAAGTCTCTGCATCTTCATTTTTATAAGGTCTTTCGTGATACAAATGTACACAAATAGTACTATATCTTACTTGCTTGAATCTTACACCATTATTCATCATTCGCTCACCTACTTCCCTATCTTCACCACCATATTTCATACGTTCGTCAAAACCATTTACGGCCAAAATATCGCTTTTAAAACACGACACATTCATACCATCAAAAGTAGCTTTTGTTGGAGTTAACGTATTTAAAAGATTTGCCTTGACTTTAGAATTAGTTAACTTATTTAACTTAAAAGTCTTGGGCTGACCTTTGACTAAAAGCCATTGTTTATCAAAACATTTTTGGCTATCTACTGTCTCTTTGGTTATGCTTTGAGATATTTTTTCAGACAGCTTAAAATATCCTCCAGAAAGTGCATAATTAGTTTGCTTTAACTTTAAATGAGTTGCTACAAAATCCGCTCTTGCAATACAATCTCCATCTGTAAATATGAGATATTCTGAATTTGAAGCGCTAATAGCTTTGTTAAGAATTTTTGTTTTCTGAAAGCCTTCATCCTCTTGCCATATATGAATAACATCTATGCTTGACTTCTTAGAAAATTCATCAACCACAGCCTTTGTTCTCTCATCAGAACCATCATCCGCTATAATCAACTCAAAATTAGATTCGGTTTGAAGATCATAACTATGTAAAACCAGCTCTAACCATTTTGGTTGATTGTATGTACTAATAATAACCGAAGCTTTAAGTTGTGATTGCATAAGCACAAAAATACTATTTTTACAACAGTGAAATTACAAGTATGCTAAAACTATCTGGTGTTATCATTACCTTTAATGAAGAGCGAAATATCGAACGATGTTTACAGTCTTTAGTTAATGTTGTTGATGAAATTGTGGTTGTAGACTCTTATTCTACAGATAACACCAAAAGAATTTGCCAAAAATTTAGTGTAAAGTTTATTGAGCAAAAATTTCTTGGATACACCGAACAGAAAAACTTTGCTTTAGAGCAAACTACACACAAGCATATTGTTTCTCTTGATGGTGATGAGGCGCTTTCTAATGAACTTCAAAAATCTATAATTAAGCTAAAAAATAATTGGGGTTTTGATGGGTATTATGTTAACCGTTATAATAATTTTTGCGGACAATGGATAAAGCATAGCGATTGGTACCCTAATAAAAAATTACGCGTTTTTGATAAAAGCAAAACAAAATGGACAGGTCATAAAATTCACGAAACAATTAAATTGAATAACCCAAATGCTGAAGTTGGTTATTTAAAAGGTGATATTCTTCATTACACTTACCAAAGTTATGAGGAAATGGATAAAAAAACCGAATATTTTTCTTCCATTGCAGCTCAAGCTTATTATGAAGAAAATAAAAAAGCAACATTATGGAAACTCATTTGGAATCCGTTATGGGCTTTCTTTAAATCTTACATTCTAAGATTAGGGTTTTTAGATGGTAAAAATGGTTTTAGAATTTGTTACCAAACATGGAAAATTACTTATTTGAAGTATAAAAAATTAAGAGCACTAAAAATGAATTCCTGATTTATTTTTTCCAAAATTTAAGTTTCTTTTTCAACCGTTTTTTTCTGTAATACTTTTCTTGAAAAGCCTGTGTAGAACTCCACATGAGATTAAACACTTTCTCATATGGCTCATTACAACATTTAGAGTATTCATCACTCATAACCTTTACCATAGACTCATGTGTAGTTAATTTCGCAAAGTTTTTAATTCTAGTCTCAAAATCCATAGGTTTAAACTTCATTCTATTCAAGTCTACGAGGTAAAAATGGTACGAATCTTCACTTTTTTTAATTAAGGTATTACCTGGTGAATGATCTAAAAAATTAACATTCTTCTCATGTAAATCATATGTAAACCTTGTAAAAGCTCTCAAAATGTTTTCATGATTTGGGTAATTCAGGTCCTTGGTTAGTTCTCTATAGGTTATATCGCATTCTAATTGCTCACTTATATAGTAGCTCTGTTTAAATAATAGAGGAGTCTTAAACTCATAATAGGCAATTGGCTGTGGTGTGCCAATTTCAAGTTTTAAAAGTTCATTTGCATACTCAAAAGAACGCTGTGCTTTACTTTTTCTAAAGAACCTATAAGCTATTTGATTAATAATATTAGGAATTTTGAACGACTTTACATTTAGTATTTTGTCCTTTATTTTAAACAGCTTTAAAGAATTTCTATCTTGATTTCCAAACGGAGTTCCTGTAGTCTCAAAATTTATAATACCACTATCTAACTGTGCTGTAATTGTTGTGAATTTTTCTTCTATCACTCTATTCATAGTACAAAATTACAATTAGTTTATAACTTTTACTTTAATTTAGCCAATATTGAAACAAATCTATAACGACTTTTGAGACCATATAAAAATGAAAAACATTTTATCTTCATTAAAGAGAAAACATATTAAAAGCAGAACGCTCAAAACTATTTTAAATAACGAACAAAAAAATAATTCTGTTGTTAATCTTCATAGAATAGATAAAAATAATGTTGGTGATTTTTATTGTGCACCACACCTCTATTTTGATGTTTTAAAAGATAAAGCCTTAGACATATTTGATTATAAAGTTGATGATAGAAATGTGACCAATAATTTCATTGAAAAAATCTCAAATAATAGTCTAATTATTGGTGGTGGTGGATTATTGAATCGTTCTGGCTTTTCTAAACAAATGGAGCTTTTTGAAAAACTAACAGAAAAAAATAAGAAAATTGTACTTTGGGGTTTGGGTCATAACCGTAAAGATCATTTCACATTCAATAAAAAAGTAGACTACAATATAGATATATCAAAATTTGGATTGGTTGGTACAAGAGATTATAGTATGCCTGGAGAATATGTTCCTTGCGTAAGTTGTATGCATAGCATTTTTGATAATGACTATTCTAGCGTTCAAGAAACTGGTATAATCTTCCACAAAGACACTCTGAAAAAAAACAACCTATTAAAACGGCTAGAAAACTATCCTACGAGCTCTAACACAACTAATCTTGAAGAAATGGTTGGTTTTATTGGTAAATCCGAAACTATTGTAACAGATAGCTATCATGCGATGTATTGGTCCTTACTTTTAAACAAAAAAGTAATTGCAATACCCAACTCTTCAAAATTCTACGATTTTAAATACAAACCCGTTTTTTCTTCTTTCGACAATTTTGAAGACGATATTAAGAAAGGGCAGAGTTATTCGGGAATTTTAGAAGAATGTCGTGAGATTAATCATAAATTTGCCGACAAAGCATTCAACTATCTTAACTTATAATAAGGATGGAGTATAACCATTTTTTAATTACTCGTTTTAATCTTAGAAATCCTAAATGGGTTTCTGATAAAAAAAACACACCTGTTTTAACAGATCAATGGCACGAAAACAGATTTAAACTATTTAATGATTTTTGTTTTGAAAGTGTTAAAGCCCAAACCAATCAAAATTTCCAATGGCTTGTTTTTTTTGATACTACTACACCTCAAAAGTTTAGAGATATTATAGATACTTTTAAATCTAAAATGGAGAATTTTGTTCCTATCTACATAGATGGAATGGATTTATTTTTGCCTTCAATTAAAGAATATATCTCTAACTACGATAGTGAATACATTATAACAAGTCGTATAGATAATGATGATTGTATTAGCAAATTTTATATAAATGAAGTACAAAAAAGATTTAATCGTCAAAACTTCATGGCTGTAGATTTCATAGATGGTTATTCTTTACAGATAAAACCAGATGTAAAGATTGGTAAGCGAATAGACCAATACTCACCTTTTATTAGTCTCATTGAAAAAAATGATAGCCCAAAAACAGTATGGAGTGCAAGCCACTCACATTGGAAACGCGAAAAAAACGTTCTTTTTGTTAGAAATGTAAGTGTCTGGACTGCTGTTTCTCATTTAGAAAATAAAGTTAATGGATTTGGCGGCTACGGAAAAGTAAATATTGACGATTACTTAGATACTTTTAAAATCACTCAAAATCAACAAGATTATATTAAAGAAAATATAACACCTGGGAATGTTTGGGAATCTAACAATCTAAAAATGAGGCTAAAATCTCTTTTTAATTACCATTACAAAAATCTTAAAAAATCCATAGGTGTATATAAGTTTAAATAAATCACATTAAAATAGTTATAACACCTGTTTTAATTTTATTTAGATTGTACCACATCAACTTATAAATATTTATAAGTCGTATCTTTGCAAAACCATTTTTATTGGGTGAAGTATGACTTACAAAACAGCTCTAAAACACGATATTTTTGAAACTATTTCGCAATCTGCAGACGAACTGCAGCTAGATTGTTATGTCATAGGAGGTTTTGTACGTGATTATCTCCTTGAGCGTGGCGATGCAAAGGACATAGATGTGGTTGCTATTGGTAGTGGTATAGACCTTGCTCAACAAGTTTCCAAAAACCTACCGACCAATCCTAAAGTACAGGTTTTTAAAACTTATGGCACAGCAATGTTGCGCTACAATGATATTGAAGTAGAATTTGTTGGTGCTCGTAAAGAAAGTTATAATGAAGATAGTAGAAACCCAGTTGTTGAAAATGGCACCTTACAAGATGATCAAAACCGAAGAGACTTTACTATAAATGCTCTTGCATTAAGTCTTAACACATCTAATTTTGGTGAACTATTAGACCCATTCAATGGTATTGAAGATTTAGACAGAGGTATAATTAGAACACCTCTAGACCCAAATATTACTTACAGTGATGATCCGTTACGAATGATGCGCGCAATTCGATTTGCAACACAATTAAATTTTAAAATTGAAGAAAATTCGTTGAGAGCTATAACAGCTAATAAGGATAGAATAAAAATCATTACTAAAGAACGTATTGTAACTGAGCTAAATAAAATACTAGGAAGTGATAAGCCTTCAATAGGATTTAAACTTCTGGAAAAAACAGGCCTCTTAGATTACATTCTTCCAGAACTTACTGCGCTTAAAGGTATTGATGAAGTCGAAGGCCAACGTCACAAAGATAATTTTTACCACACCTTAGAAGTTGTAGATAACATTTGTGAAACTACTGACAACCTTTGGTTGCGCTGGGCTGCACTTTTACACGATATTGGAAAAGCTCCTACCAAAAAATTCCACAAAAAAATTGGATGGACGTTTCATGCCCATGAGTTTGTAGGTTCTAAAATGGTTTACAAATTATTCAAACGACTTAAAATGCCTTTGAATGACAAAATGAAATTTGTTCAAAAAATGGTATTCATGAGTTCTCGTCCAATTGTTTTAGCTAGTGAGGTTACAGATTCTGCAGTTAGACGTTTAGTCTTTGATGCAGGGGAACATGTTGATGACTTAATGACACTTTGCGAAGCTGACATTACAACAAAAAATCCTAAAAAGTTCAAGAAGTATCATAACAACTTTAAACTTGTAAGAGATAAAATTGTGGAGGTTGAAGAACGTGATCGTGTACGTAATTTTCAACCACCAGTTTCTGGTGAAGAAATAATGAAAGCTTTTAATCTTAAGCCATCAAAGGAAATCGGAATTATAAAAGAAGCTATAAAAGAAGCCATTTTAGAAGGTGAAATACCAAATGAACATGAAGCTGCATTTGAATTAATGCTAAAAAAAGGAAAAAACTTAGGGCTAACTATTGAAAACTAAAAAATAAAGAATTGGTAAATGAAAAAAGATAACAAAGCCGTAATCTATTGGCTACTTACTGGTTGTGTTTTAATTTTTATAATGGTAATTGTTGGCGGTATTACCAGGCTAACACATTCTGGTCTTTCCATTTCTAATTACAAGTTAATTTCAGGAACAATCCCTCCTATGAATGAAGTAGAATGGAATGAGGCCTTTGAGCTTTACAAGCAATATCCTGAATATCAAAAACTAAACAATCACTTCACTTTAGAAGAATTTAAAGATATTTACTTTTGGGAATGGATTCATCGTGTAATTGGTCGTTTTATTGGTTTAGTATTTATCATTCCTTTTTTCTATTTTTTAATCAGAAAACAACTTTCAAAACCTACCATTAAAAAATCGATTTTACTATTATTCATGGGTGGCTTTCAAGGTTTTCTAGGTTGGTATATGGTAAAAAGTGGACTGGTTGACAGACCAGATGTAAGTCATTACAGATTAGCAGCACATTTAACTACAGCATTTTTAACCTTTGCCTATACATTTTGGGTCGCATTAGATTTAATGTTCCCTAATAAAAAAGCTATAGACACTAAACTTAGAAATTTCATTAGAATAGGTTTAGTTATATTAATCATTCAGATTATTTATGGTGCCTTTGTAGCTGGGTTAGATGCAGGTTGGATACACAACCACTGGCCTTTTATGAGTGAAGGCAAACTTATTCACGAAACTGTTTACACAGAGCACAACCCAACATACCTCAACTTTATTGAAGGAAAAAGTGGTGTGCAGTTTGTACACAGAACATTAGCATATTTTGTAGTGGTTTTCATTTTATCAATATGGTACAAAGCCACTCGTAACGATATTTCCAAATGGCAAACTAAAGGTGTTAACAGTCTTCTGCTTGTAGTTGGCATTCAGTTTTTATTGGGTGTGCTTACATTATTACTTGCAGTACCAGTTTGGTTAGGTGTTTTGCATCAGGTTGTTGCATTTATTTTATTGAGTTGTATGGTTTTTACACTGCATCGTTTTAGTAAATAGTTTAAATTTGCACCATGATTTACAGATTTAGAGTCATATTAGACAACGATACAGAAGACGATGTGTTTCGCGATTTAGAAATTCGTGAAACCGACACAATGGAAGATTTGCATAACATCATTACCCAATCTTTTGGCTTTGATGGTATGGAAATGGCTTCTTTTTATATTAGCGATGACGAATGGAACCAAGGTGAAGAAATTGCCATGATGGACATGAGTGAAGCTGGTAACGAAGTTAAAATGATGAGTACAACGGTTATCAAAGATGTTGTACACGAGGCTTCACCAAAGCTAATCTACGTTTACGATTTTTTAAGCATGTGGACATTTTATGTGGAACTTGCTGAAATTGTAGACGAAGCCCAAGGTACAGATTACCCTAACCTAATGTTTGTTCACGGTCAAATTCCTGACGAAGCACCAGATAAATCTTTTGAAGCTGAAGATGATGATGCCTTTAACGAGTTTGATGATGATCTAGATATTGATGATTACGAGAATCTAGATTTTGACGAGAACTGGAACTAAAAAGACTAAAAGAAATTTTTCATATTAATGCCTTGGTAATTTCGCTTTACGAAATCTAAGGCATTTTTTAATATACCTCCCATATTTTGGCAGCGTCTAAACTCTAAATCGTTTGTGTAATTATAAATTTCCTCTTTCAATAAATCTATATGCTTTGGGATAGAAATTACATCGTTATCCATACAATCTAGAAGTTCACTTATTCTACTTTGATAACTTAACATGCGTTTTGCAATAATAGATCGTTCCTCAATTTTGTATTGGTCTATGGATTCCTTCTGAATACGATCTCGCACTAATTCTACCATCTTGTAGTTTTCTTTAAAAAACTGAGGTCTGTAAATTTTCAATTTTCCTTCATAGCTCTGTTGGTCAAAATCTATAGCTCTAATTTTATAAACCACATGGTCAAAATCGTGAGTAGGTACTATAACATAGTTGTAAGAACGCATATCACCTAGTAACCTAATCATACAACGTTCATTAAACTTCACAAACTCTTTTGCTATTTGGGATTTTTCAGATTCAGTACATTGTGGCAACATATTTTTTATAAATTCATCGCCAGGAATACCTGCAATATGCTCCTCTATTAAAGTATCTTTATAAACCAAAAAGTTTAAATTGTATGGAGATAACATGTGCTCTAGTTCTAATCCATAAACTCTAGAGGCATCGCCTTTTTTAACATAGAAATAAGTATAATTATCGTTAAGTATATTTCTTACCTTAACTCTAAAAGGTTTAGAATTTCCGAACGTACAATAATCTACAGCATCTACATTAAGATACTTAAAAATGTCTTCATTACCATCAGATATTAAAATAGAGTATACAAGTTTTAGACTTCGATCAATTTCTTCACGTTCAAACTCATTGTAATAAACACGCACCCATAGTGTATCCTCATCGTTTTTATCGTATACTACAACAGAACCTTGAAAACGTAGCAAATCATCATAAAAAATAGGTAAACGTATATTGCGGTTATAGGACTTTAGATAATTATGCAGCTTATCATTAATTGGATAAGATGGCTTCTTTTTAGAAATTTTTAAATCTTCCATATCAACTAATTAATACTAAAGTAAGGTTTTATATCGTTATTTTGTAACAAATATTTTAAACACTCGTCTTACTTACATAACCAATCTATACTGGACTTTCAGTATTAAAAAAACCAATCAATTTTGGAACAACCCATTCTCACAATTAACAATCTTACTAAAAAATTCGGCGCTCTTACGGCTGTAAAAGATTTAAGCTTTACAATAAATAAAGGCAACGTATATGGCATCTTAGGACCTAATGGAAGTGGTAAATCTACTACTTTAGGCATTGTTCTTAACGTAGTGAATAAAACCAGTGGATCCTTTAAATGGTTTAATGGAAATACATCTACACATGATGCTTTAAAGCAAGTAGGTGCTATTATAGAGCGACCAAATTTTTACCCTTACATGACAGCAGAACAAAACCTAAAATTGGTCTGTAGAATAAAAGGTGTTGACCATAGTAAAATTGATGAAAAACTTGAAGTAGTTGGCCTTTTAGAAAGAAAACATCATAAGTTTAAGACTTATTCTTTAGGAATGAAACAGCGTTTAGCCATTGCTTCCGCCTTACTTAACGATCCTGAAATATTAATTTTAGATGAGCCTACTAACGGTCTTGATCCACAAGGAATTCATCAAATACGTCAAATCATTAAAGACATAGCAGCTGGTGGAACAACCATCCTATTAGCTTCTCACCTTCTGGATGAAGTTGAAAAAGTATGTTCTCATGTTGTAGTTCTTAGAAAAGGTGAAAAATTATACTCTGGCCGTGTTGATGAAATGATTAGTAGTCATGGCTTTTTTGAGTTAAAAACTGACAAAAAGAAAGAGCTTATTTCAATCTTAGAATCTCATCCAAATTTTAGTAAACTAAAGATTGAAGAAGAATTAATCACAGCCTTTTTAAATGAACCTATGTCTGCATCGGACTTTAATAAACTGATGTTTGACAAAGGTATAATCCTATCTCATTTGGTAAAACGAAAAGAAAGCCTTGAAGAGCAATTCTTACAACTAACAGATGAAAATGAGATTAATCAAGAAATAGGAAAATTAAATTAAAACTAAGCACAACCAACCACATCATGTTAAGATTATTAAAAATAGAATTTGATAAATTAAGATATAATAAAGCAAGTAGAATACTTATACTTACCTATTTCATTTTACTTGTACTAATAGCTCTTTTTGCAGTAATAAAGTTTGATATCGGCCCAGTTAAATTTCATTTAGCTGAAATGGGAATTTTTAATTTCCCGTATATCTGGCACTTTAATACTTTTGTAGCAGGATTATTGAAGTTTTTCTTACTACTGGTTATTGTCTCAATGGTATCCAATGAGTATAGTAATAAAACTTTAAAACAAAATCTGATAGATGGTTTAAGTAAGAAAGAGTTTATACTATCTAAGTTTTACATGGTTTTAGCATTCTCGCTAATATCTACAGTATTTGTATTTATTGTATCATTAGTACTAGGTTACATCTACTCAAGCTATACAGAGTTTTCGATAGTCTTTACAGATTTAGAATACCTACTCGCCTTCTTTGTTAAGCTTGTTGGGTTTTTCTCTTTTGGTTTATTTTTAGGTGTACTTATAAAGCGATCTGCCTTTGCCGTAGCAACAATGGTTGTATTATTTTTAATAGAGTTTATAAGTTGGAGCGTTGTATCCGCATATAATAGAGGTACTGACTTTGCTGACAATATTTACCAATATATGCCATTTAAATCCTTATGGAATTTAATTGACGAGCCTGGCTCTAGACTATCAGCAGTACAAGCATTAGCCAATCAAATAGAAGAAGATTTATCTTACGATTACGCAGTACACTGGTACGAAATAGCTATTGTATTAGGTTGGTCTGCACTTTTTATCTTTTTATCTTATCAATTATTAAAAAAGAGAGATTTATAATAGCTTTGTTGTAATTGCTATGTGATTTTAATACTAAATCTAGGAGTTTTTGAGTTCTAGTTGTTATATTGTATTAAAGTGTGTAGTGTACATTAAAGCAATTATGAAAAAGAAATACGCCTTACTATTTGCATTTTTTTATTGTGTTTTTACAATGGCACAAGAAGAAACTACAAACTGGGCTTTTGGTAACCAAGCTGGATTAAATTTTGACTTAACAACAGGTAATGTTGTTCCTATTTCAACATCAATAAGTACTTCCGAAGGCTGCTCTACTATCTCCGATGAAAATGGTATTTTGCAATTTTATACGGATGGACGTACAGTATGGAATCGTAATCATCAAATTATGCCTAATGGTGATTACTTTGGTGATACAGGGTTACTCGGAGATCCATCCAGTACTTCCTCTGGAGTAATTGTACCACATCCTACAAATGACAATTTATATTACATCTTTACGGTAGATGAACCTCATCACAATAATGCATGGGCAGCACCTAATCAAGGTCCTGCTGATGAAAATGGAAATCCTATAAATTTTTATGAAGAAACTTATGGCGACTTTCAATCGGTACCTAATGATGATGACGGATTTAATAATGGTTTTAATTACTCATTAGTAGACATGACTCTCAATGGAGGTTTTGGAGATGTTGTTGCTTCAGAAAAGAATATCCACTTGGTAACTTATGACACTTCTCAACCCGACCAAGAACTCTATAAATGTGCAGAAAAAATAACCGCCGTTCAAGGGGCAGACTGCGAAACAATGTGGGTTATAACTCAATTTGTGGACACCTTCTATGCATTTAAAATAGATGCTAATGGTTTTAATGATTTAACCCCAGTTACTTCAACTTTAACACCAAACATTACAACACAAGGTTATAGAAGAAATGGTATTGGTTATATGAAATCCTCACCTGATGGTAACAAAATAGCTGTTTGCCATGCCCAAAATGGTGTGTTTCCAAGTGATGATGATGCAGCACCAAGCACTGGTAGTTTTTGGCTCTATGATTTTGACAATGAAACAGGGCAAGTTAGTAATCCTGTGAATTTAGTATCTAATATGCAAAGTTATGGTACTGAGTTTTCTGCTGACTCTAAAAAACTATATGTAACAAATAATAATGTAGTAAGGCAGTTTGACCTTGATAATAATAATGCTGAGACCATAGTATTTCAAGGCACACAGTTTATCTCATCTATGCAGCTAGGTCCTAACAACAAAATATATGTATGTAATGGACAAAGTCAAAATAGCCTTGATGTTATTGAAAATCCTGGTGAAGCCGGTTTAGCATGTAACTACAACCAAGGTGGTCAACCTTTGGCTAGTGGCACTAGTGCCACCTTAGGGTTACCCCCTTTTATTACTTCTCTACTTGGATTTGAAATAGACATCATTAGAAACGGAATTAGTACCTCGGAATTAAGTTTGTGTACTGGAGATAATTACACCTTACAGGCTGATGAAATTACAGGTGCCGATTATGTTTGGTCCTTTGATGGTACTCCTATTGCTGGAAATAATCAAGCCCAGTTAATAATAGATTCTCCAGGTTTTTATGAAGTTTACATAGAACCTAACAATGGAGATTGTCCCATAGAAGGTAGTGCTGTTGTAGGTGTTTTTGATATTCCTGTAGCTAACACAGTTTCTAATGTTACCGTTTGTGATGATTCTATAAACGATGGTATTGTTAGCGGTTTAGACTTTACAGATAAAAATGATGAGGCCCTCTTAATGCAGTCCCCTGCACAGTACAATGTACGTTATTTTGAATCGATGGATAATGCTATTAATCTCGAAAATGAAATCAACTTTCCTTACACAAACATTAGTAGTCCTCAACCAATTTTTGTAAGAGTAGAAAACTCAGATAATACCAATTGTTTTGACATAACAAATTTTGAGCTTGAAGTCATTAGTACTCCACAAATTGTTCAAATTAATAATATTGAATTTTGTGATAACGAAGGAGATCCAACAGATGGAATTGCAACCATAGAATTAGGTGATTTAATTGCACCTATAAGAGGTGATCAGTCTGAAACCGAAACCAATATTACCTTTCATTCTTCACAACAAGATGCTGATGACAATACAGATCAGCTACCTCTAACATACACCACAAATTCTGGTGAAATTTTTATTAGAATTGAAAACACCAATAACACAAATTGTTATAGCACAGGAAGTTTTATTCTTGATGTTAATGACGCACCTATAGCAAACGATATTACAATTTTGCAGTGTGATGAAGATGGTATACCAGAAGGATTCACATCCTTTAACATTAATCTGTTTAATGATGATGTTATAAATAACGAACCAAACCGAAATGTAACCTATTACTTATCTCAAGTAGATGCAGAAAATGAAGAAAACGAAATTGATGCTGATGCTTTTGAAAATTTCTTTAACCCTCAAATCGTTTATGCTAGAGTTATTAATACAAATACTGGCTGTGTAAGCTATAGTGAAGTTTCGTTAGAAGTAAGCACAACCTCGTCAAACGACACGAGTTTAGTTGCTTGCGATACTGATGGTACAGAAGATGGTTTTATGGCATTTAGTCTTATTGCATCAAACCCAATAGTCTTGGCTGGTGCACCTGCAGGACTAGAGGTGCAATACTATGAAACCTATGAAGATGCGCTTTTAGAAAATAATGCACTTAGCGATACTTACACTAATACAACTCCTTATAATCAAATCATCTATGCACGCGTAGAGAATTCTAACGCATGTTATGGTATAAGTGAAATAGAACTTATTGTGAATGAACTACCAGATATTGAAACTGAATTTGAAACACTATACTGTATTAACAGTTATCCTGAAACCATTGTGTTAGATGCAGGAATTATTGACGACTCACCTAGTAATTACACCTACTCTTGGTCTACAACAGAAACTACATCTACAATTGAAGTTAATGAGCCTGGCACATATACCGTAACTGTTTTTAATAGCAACAATTGCAGCAAACAAAGAACTATAACTGTTTTACCATCCAATATTGCTACTATAGATAATATTGAAATTGTTGACGCCTCAAACAATAATTCTATAACCGTTTTAGTTTCTGGTGAAGGTGATTACGAATATGCGTTAGATGATATTAATGGTCCTTATCAAGATTCTAATGTATTTGAAGATATTTCACCAGGTCTCTACACAGTATTTGTTAGAGATAGAAACGATTGTGGAATTTCAGAAGAGCTGGTTTCAGTTATTGGTTTTCCAAAATTCTTTACACCAAATGGTGATGGCACTAACGAGTTTTGGCAAGTAAGAGGCATTAATAATCAGTTTCAAGCTAATTCTTTAATTCTTATTTTTGACCGTTACGGAAAACTTTTAACAAAGCTTAATCCTCTTGGTCCTGGTTGGGATGGTAGATACAATGGTGCTAACATGCCTGCAAGCGATTACTGGTTTAAAGTAGAATTAGAAGATGGAAGAACTTTTACAAGTCATTTTGCATTAAAACGATAATATTGAAACCAAATCTATCACTTTATAAAAATCTATTAGCTCTAGCTATATCATGTTTTAGTATCTTTTGCTATAGCCAAGAACCAAACGATTGTGTTAATGCTATTACAGTCTGCGGAAACTCAACACTAGAACTTGATGCTCAAGGTATTGGTGTCCAAGAAGTAGAAGGCTTGAATTTATGCGGGAGCAGAGAAAATAACAGTATATGGCTCGAAGTGACTATAGCTACATCAGGAACTTTAGCATTCACTCTAACACCTGCAAGCACAAACATTTCCGAGGATTATGATTTCTTTTTATTTGGTCCAAATGTTACCTGCGGAAATATTGGACAGGCCGTAAGGTGTTCTACAACAAACCCACAAGCAGCAAATCAAGGTAACAATCTCACAGGAATGAGTCCAGACGATCCGGATCCTGATGAAGGTCCAGGAGCTGATGGTGATAGCTTTGTAAGCGATTTAGATGTACAGGCAGGAGAAACCTATTTTTTAGTTATTGATCGTCCAATAGGAAATAGTCCTTTTTCCATAGAGTGGACTGGTACAGCGACATTCCCAGAAAGTCCTTCAAATCCGGTTTTAACAAACCCGAACATTACAAGTTTACCACCATTAGAACTTTGTGATAATGTTGCACCTTTTGATGATTTAATCACAGAAATTGATCTCACTACACTTAGACAAGATGTTATTAATGGTGAAGGTGATGTTGCTGTAAGTTTTCATAATACTGAAAATGACGCTAACATTAACATTAATCCTTTAGGAGATATTTTTACTAGTTTTTTTAGTACTCAGACCGTTTTTATACGCATAGAGAATACAACCACAAATTGTTTTATTATTAATACAATGGTTGTTAATGTTTCTTCATTTTCAAATTTTAATCTACCAACAATCTATGAGGTTTGTGATGACGACACAGATGGTGATGACCAAAATGGGCAAACAACATTTGATTTCGATGTAAAAACTCAAGAAATCACTAATGGCATTTTGGGTGCAAATTTTAACATAAGTTATTATTTATCAGAAAGTGATGCTATAGCTAATACTTCAGCTTTACCAACTATTTATACTAACACTGTAGCAACTCCAACCGAAATTTTTGCTAGAATTGAAGATATAAACAGTGGCTGTATTGGTTTTACCTCGTTTGATATTGTTGTAGCCGCCAAGCCAATTGCTAATGACGTATCGCTAATACAATGTGATGAAGATGGTATCCCAGAAGGTTTTACCACATTCAATCTTAATGAAATATCCGGAGACATTACTAACGGAGATTCAAGCGCAGATGTATCCTACTACCTATCTCAATTAGATGCAGAAAATGACGAAAATGAAATTAATGCCAGTGCTTTTGATAATTTCTTCAATCCACAAATTGTGTACGCAAGAGTTACCAATACTTCAACAGGTTGCGTAAATTTTAGTGAAGTTTCTTTGGAAGTGAGTACCACATCTTCTAACAATGCTAGTATTGCTATATGCGATGACGATGGCAATGAGGACGGTTTTGCACTTTTCAACCTTAATAATACCAATGCCATTGTGCTCGCTGGAGCACCTGTTGGTTTAGATCTTCAATATTTTGAAACCTATGAAGATGCCCTGGTTGAAACTAATCCGCTTGGCACAAATTTCACAAATACCATTCCTTATAATCAAACGATTTATGCTCGCGTTGAAAACTCCAATGCTTGTTATGGAATAAGTGAAGTTGCACTTACCGTTTACGAACTTCCAAATATTGAAACCGAATTTGAAACGCTGTACTGTCTCAATAGTTTCCCTGACACAATTGTTTTAGATGCTGGTATTATTAATGACTCACCGAGCAACTATTTATTCAATTGGTCAACTGGTGAAGACACAGCCACCATAGAAGTTGATGCGCCAGGCACGTACAATGTTAGGGTTAGCAATGTCAATGGCTGTTTTAAAGACAGAACCATTACAGTTTTACCATCTAATATTGCAACTATAGAAAACATTGAAGTCGTTGACGCATCTAATAATAATTCAATTACAGTTTTAGTTTCTGGTGAAGGTGATTATGAATATGCCTTAGATGATGTTGATGGACCTTACCAAGATTCTAATGTTTTTGAAGACGTATTACCAGGATTATATACAGTATTTGTGAGAGATAAAAATGACTGTGGCATTGCGGATGAATTAGTATCGGTTATTGGTTTTCCTAAATTTTTCACACCAAATGGTGATGGTACAAACGAATTTTGGCAAGTCAAAGGAATAAATAATCAGTTTCAGCCAAATACCAGTATCTTAATTTTTGATCGTTACGGTAAATTGCTAGTAGAACTCAACCCGCTTGGTGGAGGTTGGGACGGCACTTATAAAGGAAAAAAAATGCCAAGTAGCGATTATTGGTTTAAAGTACAGCTAGAAGATGGTCGCGTCTTTACCAGTCATTTTAGTTTGGTGCGATAAATATTAATCGTAATTTAGACATAACCTAACCAATCCAAGCCATTTGAAACAGGCACATTACATATTTTCTATACTACTTTTGGGCTTAGTATTACCATTATCTGCTCAAGATATTTCTCTGTTTGAACAATTTAATGGCAGATACGATTATACTGCTATTGGAAACACCTTAAATCAGGCAGAAAATAATATAGACCAGAGTTTTTGTTCGCTTTTAGAATCCTCTAGTGCTAACCTTACATTAGATGCAGACAATCAAATTGTAAAAGCATATTTGTATTGGGCAGGTTCCGGATTTGGTGACACAGAGGTCACTTTAAACGGAACACAAATTTCTAGTCAAGAGATATATACCGTAACCTACAGTGATATTTTTAACGGACAATTAGAATATTTTTCCTGCTATGCAGACATAACCGATTTAGTTATTAATGAAGGTAATGGGACCTACATGTTTTCAGATATGGATATAAGTGCAGACTTGATGTCTAATCCGGGTTATTGTAATAACAGAACAAATTTTGGTGGTTGGAGTATTTATGTTATCTATCAAAATGATAACCTTCCTTTAAATCAAGTTAACCTATACCAAGGTTTAGAAATTATTAACCGTAATGTACAAGAAAAAGAAATTATTCTAGACAATATTGATGTCATTGATAATATCGGTGCAAAAATTGGCTTTTTGGCTTGGGAAGGAGATAATAGTTTAAACTATGGAGAATCTCTATCTGTAAACAACAATGTATTATCTAATCCTCCTTTGAATCTTTCTGACAATGCTTTTAATGGCACCAACACCTTTACAAATTCTACTACATTTTATAATGCTGACTTAGATGTTTATAATTTAGAAAATAATATAAATATTGGAGATACCTCTGCTTCAATAAAATTAACTACAGGAGGTATCAATGAAAATGGAGGTTTTAGTGCAGATCTCATTATTTTGAACAATATAATTACAGTACTAAACAGTCAATTACCTGATGCTACTATAGATGTTAATGATTACATAGTGAATTGTGGAGATAATAGCGTTGAGCTATTTTATACGGTCAACAATTTTAATAGTACAGATGTTTTACCAGCCAATACACCAATTGCATTTTACTTAGGCAATCTTCTGGTAGGACAAAGTCAAACCGTAAATAATTTAGATATTGGGGAGTCAGAATCTAACTCTACTATTGTAACGATTCCCGAAAACTCTGACCCAAATTTAACCATAACAGCTATTGTCGATGATGATGGTACCATGTCTGGAGTTGTGACAGAAACTAACGAAGACAACAATATTAATTTTGTTGAAATTGAATTATTAGTAATTCCAGATATTATTACTTTACCTGGTCTTTCAGGTTGTAATGAAGGTTTTGAAACTTCGACCTACAATTTGTATGAAGCATTAATTAACCTAGAGTATGAAGAAGAGGATGTCTCTTTTTATCGATCACTTGAGGATTTAGAAACGGCATCAAATCCAATTTTAATACCAACCACATATAACAATCTTATAAATCCTGAAACCATCTATGTGAGGATAGAAAGTCCACCATGTTATGAAATTTATCAGTTTCAACTTTATATAGAAAATTGCCCACCTTATGTACCTGATGGATTTTCACCAAATGACGATACATATAATGATTGGTTTAACATACAAGGTTTGTATGATATTTTCACAGAGCACCAACTAAAAATATATAACCGCTATGGTGATATTGTTTTTGAAGGTAATAATGAAAAACCTTGGTTTGGGAAAATTAACAGAGGATTAAACAATCATGGCAGTATTGTCCCTGTTGGTACATACTTCTACATTTTAAATCTCAATGATCCTGACTATCGACCAATGGTAGGTTGGGTGTACGTAAATTACTAGATTTGTTAAGATTTTTATCCGTTTATCTTTTTCATTTGCAGGTAAAATAGTCATCAATTAATTTTAAGTATTGTGCGCAGGTTTTATCCTCCCTCTAACCATGAGCACACTTCCCTCTTATAATTATTTATCGAAAGCTATGTTTTTCCGATTAAGGAAAACAACAATATGGAGTTTCAGGTTAAGAAACATTATTTGTTGAGGCTGTAATGTTTTCAGAAATTTCAATTTGGGAGAAAGACCTCTTTTTGAGGTCTTTTTTGTAAGATAATGATTATAAAACACTTAAAAATGTTAACGTTTTATGTATTTAATCGTATTTATTTGTATTTAATCTTTATTACCTTTACTTTTCACCCTATAAGCGCACAAAACTATCAGCCCCAAAAAGATAAATTTGTGAAGCATAAACTTAACCTAACTTATGGATTATATCAATCGCTCCCTCCTGTTATGCCTATGCATTATTAGCAGCTTTTCTTTCGCACAACAAATCACTGTAGATAATTCCATTAGCCCTCAAAATTTAATTGAAAATAATCTTATACAAGGCTGTGTAGAAGTTTCAAATATTAGTTCACCATCTAACGGTAGCTCAGTCGGTCTAGGAAGTTATGGGTATTTTGAAAGAGGTACATCCAATTTTCCTTTTGAAAATGGAATTGTTTTAAGTACAGGAAATGCCAATTCGGCCGGAAACAGCCAAAATGCAGCTACCTTGAATGAAGGAAATAGCAATTGGGGAACCGATCCTGATTTAGAAACTGCACTAGGTATATCAGGCACATTAAATGCTACTTCATTAGAGTTCAATTTTATTTCAATATCTAATCAAATTCAATTTAATTACATTTTAGCTTCAGAAGAGTATTTTGGTAACTTTCCTTGTCAATATTCAGATGGGTTTGCCTTTTTAATAAGAGAGTCTGGCACCAATGCACCTTATACTAATATTGCTTTAGTTCCTGGTACTACAACACCAGTAAACACCAATACGGTTCATGATGAAATTGTTGGATTTTGTGGAGCTTCAAATGAGCAGTATTTTGAAGGTTATAGTCTAGGAGACACCAATTACAATGGGAGAACAACAATATTGTCTGCGGCAGCTACGATTCAACCAAACGTAGAATACCAAATAAAGTTAATAATTGCCGACCAAACGGACGAGAACTATGACTCTGCTGTTTTTATTCAAGGTAATAGTTTTAATGCTACTGTAGATTTAGGTGAAGATTTTTCAACCTGTGCGAGTGATGTAACTCTAAATGGAAATATTGGTAATCCGCAAGCAACATACAATTGGTATTTTAATGATGTATTAATTCCTGGTGAAAACCAAACTACGCTAGACACTAATATTTCGGGAAATTACCGCGTTGAAATTGAAATTCCTTTATCTGGAAGTTCTTGTGTTATTGAAGATGATATTAATATTACCTTAAGTTCAACTCAATCTTCTGATCCAATATCTGATTTTGAAGTATGCGACGACCCTAGTAATGACGGCATTGAAACTTTTGATTTGAGCACAAAGGACGCAGAAATTTTAGCTTCTGTACCTACTTCAAATTATGATATATCATATCATTACTCTAGCTCCGAAGCACAAAATGGAGATAATGCAATAAATAGTCCTATTCAAAATACTACCAATCCACAAACTATATATGTTAGAATTGAAGATACTAACAATGGTTGTTTGGCATTTTCTACAATTAATCTAATTGTTAATTCTTTACCTAATATAAACGACCCTTTACCATTAGAAGTTTGTGATGATCAGGTTGCAGATGGATTTACCACTATAGATTTAAATATTAAAAATGATGAGATTACTAATGGTCTTACCAATCTAGTAGTTACTTATCACAGTACACTAGCTGATGCTTCAATTGGTACAAATCCATTACCAATGCCTTATGTAAACACAAATACTAACGAACAAGTTTTTGTAAGTGTAAGAGATGAATTTACAGGTTGTATCAGTACAACAACATTAGATATTACTGTTTTAGATAATCCTGTTATAAATACAGATGATCATTACATAGATGCTTGCGACGCAGACCATGATGGCTTTGCTAGCTTTGATTTAACAAGTATAATTCCAGATGTATTAGAAGGATTAACAGGCGTTACTGTTACATTTCATGAAACTAACGAAGATGCTTTAACAGGAAGCAACCCTATTACAGATGCCACTAATTACACTAATATTACGTCTGAAGAACAGATTGTATATATCAGAGTTGAAAATAATACTACTGGCTGTGCCTCTGTGACACCAGTAGAACTGCACACCAACTTATTATTAACAGCTACAAATATTGATGATATCTCTCTTTGTGATATTGACAATGACGGAGTTGAAGAATTTAATTTTTCAGGTATTGCAACAAGTATTATAAATGATTTACCAGATGAATTTGCCATCGCTGTTGAATTCTACTTAACCGAAGACGATAGAGATAATCAGGTAAATGCATTAGACCAAACCGTACCATTTATTCCAACCAGCAACCCACAAACCATTTACTTAGGTTTAACAAGTGCTACATGCTACGATGTAGAACAAATAGATTTAATTTTAATTCCTGTTTATGAATTTGAGTCTATTATTAATCAGACCGTATGCGATGAAGATCAAGATGGCATTACAACAACAGATTTATCTCAGTTTGATACACAGGTCACAGAAGCCTTAGATGGATTTAGCGTAACTTATTTCTTAACAGAAGATGATGCCAGAAACAATACAAATGTTCTTCCAAACTTTTACACTAATACTTCAAACCCATTTACAGTTTATCCAAGAATTACTTCAAATGAAACAGGTTGTTCTGATATTAACTTTTTTGAAATTACGGTTTTAGAAGCACCTGTTACTTCTACTCCATCCGATATTGTGATTTGCGATAACGATCAAGACGGATTATTTACTATCAACCTATTAGATGTTATTCCTGAAGTAGTTAGTAGCACAACTGATAGACAAATTAGTTTTCATACTAGTCAAACCAATGCGGATAATGGCAGCAATGCCATAACCAACGAAAGCACATATAATGCGCAAACCGAAACCGTTTACGTTAGAGTAGAAAACACCAATACTGGCTGTCATTCTACTGAAACATTAAGTATTACCGTAAACACTTTACCTGTTTTTACAGCTATTGATAATTACAAAATCTGTGAGGATAGTAGCGATGGTTTTGCAGATTTTATATTCAACACTAAGGATACTGAAATTTTAAATGGTCAAACAGGTAAGCAAGTTCTATATTATTTAAATCAAAATGATGCAGACAACAGAACAAATGCCATTGACAAAGATGTAGCTTATCAAAACATCTCAACACCACAAACCATTTTTGTAAGAGTGGAAAATCTCACAGATCAAGATTGTTACGGCACTTCTAGTTTTATAATTGAAGTTGGAACAAACCCTGTTTATAATGAGCCTACTGATTGGTTTGTTTGTGACGATATATCTAACGACGGCTCAGAAACTTTTGATTTGTCAACAAAGATTACAGAAATATCAGACGGAATTTCAGACAACTTAAGTGTAACGTTTTACACCTCATTAAATAATGCCGAAAACAGTATAGATCCTTTACCTCTTGAGTATACCAATACAGTAAATCCGCAAACTATTTTTGTTCAAATTGATAATGGAACAATATGTAATTCTATTACGTCTTTTGAATTAAATGTTGTACAAGTACCAGATGTTAATCCTTCAGTACCTTTAATTGGTTGCGATACGGATTATGATGGATTTACGGAGTTTGATCTGACCAATGCAGAATTTGATATTTTGGATGTTAGACAAGATGATATCGAAATTACTTATTTTGAAAACTATGAAGATGCTGAGGCCAACATTAATACGATTTCTAATCCTGAAACCTACACTAACACAAGCAATCCGCAAACAGTTTATATTAAAATAAACAATACGATTTCTAACTGTTATGTATTGGTTCCAATAGATTTAAGTGTAAACATGCCTCCTGTTATAAATGATTTTCAATCTTATGATATATGTGAAAATGAAGATAATAGTTTCGACTTAACTGAAATTAACGAAGTCATTATGGACGAAAGTTTTAATGTAATATTCAGTTACTATACTAACGAAATTGATGCTTACGCAAACGAAAATGCACTAAATACTGATTACACATATTTAACCAATAACGATACACTTTTTGCACGTGCTGAATTTAGTACAACGCATTGTTTTACTGTATATGAATTTAATCTCAATGTCAACCCGCTTCCAATTGCCAATCAACCAAACGATTTAGTAGCTTGTGATGATGATTATGATGGATTGTTGGACTTTAATTTAACACAGCAGAATGCCCAAATACTTGGTATACAAAACCCAACAAACTTCACAGTAACTTACCATAATTCTGAGGATGATGCTAACAACAACTTATCTGCTGTAGATGTAGATTACATGGCTTTTGATTCTGAAGTCATATATGCAAGAGTAGAAAATAATGTAACAGGATGCTATTCCGTAACACAATTTTCTGTTATAATTCATCCTCTACCTGTTATCGATATTGAAGACCAAGTGATTTGTTTAGACAATTTACCATTAATTGTTTCTGCAAACACTAATAACCCAACTGACCAATACATTTGGTCTACCGGTGAAACTACACCAGAGATTACAATACCACAAATTGGAACCTATTGGGTAACAGTAACTTCTGAGTTTGGTTGCGAAAACACCAGAGTGTTTAGTGTAGCAGAATCAGAAGCTGCAACAATAGAAGCCACAGAGATTATAGATTTTTCAGACCCTAATAATATCACGGTAACTATTAGCGGTATTGGCGACTACCTCTACCAATTAGATGATGGTGAGCCACAAGAATCTAACTTTTTTGATAATGTTGGCATGGGCTACCATACCATTACTATAATAGATTTAAACGGCTGCTCTGAAGTAACAAGAGATGTTTTGGTTATAGACATTCCAAAGCATATGTCACCAAATGGTGATGGTCAATACGACACCTGGCATATTGTTGGTGTAGAAACACTTCCTGGAACCATTATCCATATTTTTGACCGTTATGGTAAACACTTAGCGACATTAAGGCACGATAGCCCTGGTTGGGACGGCACTTTAAATGGTCATAAACTACCTGCCAACGATTATTGGTTTGTTGCAAATGTAGCAAGAGGGAATCAATTCTTTGAAGTAAAAGGTCATTTCGCTATTCGTCGTTAAACACTTACATACAGCAAATTATTACTTAAAACAAAGGAAAGTATAAGCTTTTTCCTATCTTTGATTTTAAGAGTACTGAAGTAATACCAAAAGTCCTCTAAAAAAAAGCTATGACAAGGAATAGATTACTTACTCTTCTCCTAGTTTTGTCGTTTGTGAATTTTTTGTTCTCTCAACAAATATTGACCGACAACTCGCTAACTCCACAACAACTTATCCAAGGTTTAGTAGGTGAAAATTGTGCTACAGCAAACAACATATCATCACCATATAATGGTAATGTAAATAACATAATCAGTTATGGAAATTTTGAGAGAGGCACCTCTAACTTCCCACTAGAGAACGGTATCATATTATCTACTGGAAGTATAACAAAAGCTGGAAATTCCGTCATAACCGAAAACCTGAGTGATGGAGATATAAACTGGGAAACAGATCCTGATGTATTAAATATTCTTGGCATTGACCAAACACTTAATGCTACATCTATTCAATTTAACTTCAGTACAGCCAATAATTTTGTGGCCTTTAAATATCTTTTTGCTTCCGACGAATATCAGCAAGATTACCCTTGTAATTTTAGGGATGTATTTGCTATTTTAATCCGTCCAGCTGGAAGTACTGATTCTTTTGTTAACATAGCATTGGTACCAGAATCAACAACAGAAGTAAGTACCAATACAATTCATCCAAATATCAATGGCTTTTGCGAAGCCATTAACGAAGACTACTTTCAAGGTTACAACTTACCGAGCACCAACTACAATGGGCAAAGTGTTGTGTTAACAGCCAATGCAGACGTTATACCTAATGAAGTCTATGAAATTAAATTTGTAATTGCAGACCATATCGATCAACGCTTCGATTCTGCTGTTTTTATTGAGGCCGAAAGTTTTGGTGGCGCTGTAGATCTTGGGCCTGATCAAGAAGTTTGCGGTAGTGACTTGACGCTCGATGCTACAATTAATAATGCTTCCGCTACTTACGCATGGTTTTTAGATAATACAGTAATAGCAGGAGAAACCAATCCAACACTTCTAGTTAATGAGTCTGGCACATACAGGGTTGAAATTACAATTCCCAATCCTGACAACAACTGTGTCCTAGAGGATAGTATCACGCTCGAAATAATTCCCTATCAAGAAGCTGCATCTATTGAAGATATTTCTGTATGTGACCCAGCTCCTAGCGACGGTATTTACGACTTTGATTTTGCACTTTTAAAGAATGACGAAATTTTAGCTAATTTATCATCACCTAATTATATTATTTCCTACCATGTCACTCAAGAAGATGCACAAAATAATATAAATCCTATTTTAGGCATCTATCAAAACATACAACAAGAAGAAACTATTTATGTAAGGATAGAGAGTTTAAATGGTGATTGCTTACAGATAGGAAGTTTTAATGTAATTGTTAATCTTTCTCCCAATACACAAGAGTATGTAATTGAAGTTTGTGAAGGGCAAATAACCGAAATTACACTAACAGACCTGAGTGATCTTGACTACACAGTTTCTAATTACGAATTTGGCAGAACTGTTACATATTATCTAACCGAAGAAGATGCTATAAATCAAGAAAATGCACTTGAAGATTTTCCTTTGCTAGAAGAACCTATTGCATCATTTATTGCAAGAGTAGAAACTAATGAAAGTGATTGCTACTCTCTTGAGACTATTTATTTTGAATATCAGCAACCTCCAGAATTAGGTGTTGATAAAATAATATTTGATAATTGTCTAGATCCTCTATATTGGGAAATAACTGTCACTGAAGATGGATCTATTATTACCGATTTTAATTCAAGGGTCTACTCCTATAATCTAGCTGAATATGTTGACATTTTAGAGAATCAATATCCTGGTTTTACATTTAGACTTTTAGATTTTATCGCCTCTGTTCCTCCTACAATAAGTTCAAATAATCTTGTAATGACTGCCAATTATGGTGTATCTATTGGAGACTACTGTGAAACTCCTGTTGTTATAGAATTCCATAAAAACCTACTCTACACTGTGTTGGGTGAAAATAGATTCATCGAAAAATGTGATGACGGTTCAAATGATGGAATTTTAGATTTTAACTTAGAAGAAATAGTTGAGGAGCTTAAACAAGGTTATGACATCGATATTGTTTTATACGAATCCGAAGAAGACGCAATTGATCAACAAAACCCAATAGATTTATCTACACCCTATACCGTTGTAAATTCTGTAGAACTATTTATTAGAAGCTCTTACAATGGATGCTCTCATGTTTCAAAACTTGAACTGGGCATTCTAGAATCTACATCATTAACACCGCAGGCAGTTACAACTTGTGGCAATTACAATGAAGATAGCAATACCACTACAGTTTTTTTACACCAGTTTGATGCTATTATGACTCAAGATATTTTTACCAATAACGTTGAGTACTATTTAACAGAAGCCGATGCCATAAATGGTGAAAATGTTTTAGGTGAAACTTATGATATTACAGGTAATACGCAGCGTTTTTATGTTAAAGCATCCGATTTATTTCTTGAGTGTGCAGATATCACGACCTTAGATGTTACTATACCTAACCAAATTAATCTAGGCACTTTGGAGCCTTTAATTGTATGTAATTATGCTAATGATGGTTTTGAAACGGTTGATCTTGAAAATTATATTTCAGAAGTTTTTGATGATTATGAAGACTATAACATAACCTATTATTTATCATCAGATGATGCAATCTCAGAAGCATCATCAATTGGTAACCCAAGCATGTTTGAAACCGAAAGTATTGAGGTTTTTATTCGACTTCAACTAACATCAGCCATAGACTGTTTTGCTATAGACAGTTTTTATGTCAATATCATTGCTAATCCCCAAATAGAAAACATTGAAGATATTGCCAATTGCGAATTAGACCCCAACAACCCATCAGATTTTATATTTGAAGAATATGATCTTCAAATCATCAACAACCAGCAAGGTATGCAAGTCTTTTATTACGAGACTGAAAACGATGCAATAAATAGAGAGAACGAAATAGATAAAACCGTTCCTTATCAAAATATCTCAAACCCTCAAACAATATATGTTAGGTTAGAAAACCAATCTGGAAACAATTGCTTCACTGTTGCACCAATGCAAATAGAAGTCAGACAAGCACCAGATTACAATTTCCCATCCGATATTTTTGAATGCGACGTGAATAATACAGGATTTGCAACTACCAATCTTAATAATACAATCCAAGAAATAGAACTCGGTAGTACAACAGACTTAAACATTTCTTTTCACGCTACACCACTCAATGCAGAACTAGGCACCAATGCCATTCCATTAAACTACACGGCTACAAGCAACCCTCAAATCATTTATGCTAGAATTGAAAATGCAAATTCCGGATGCTATAATGTTGAAACCTTTAGTCTTAATACACTTTCATTACCTGAAGTTACCTATGGACAGTCCTTAGTAGCCTGTGGTAATAATTATGACACTTCTGTTGAATGGAATTTAACTGAAATTGAACTGAACATTTTAGATGGAAGACAATACAACATTGACTTTACTTACTTTAATTCTGAAGTCGATGCCCAGAATAATGTTAATGCAATTGCCAATCCAACAACGTATACCAATTTTACCAGCCCAGAAACTCTTTTTGTCAAGGTTCGTAATGCAACTACAAATTGTTTTTCTGTCGTGCCTTTTGAACTTATTACCAATTCACCTCCTGCAATAAATGACTTTGGGGTTTATGACGTATGTGATAATGATGATAATACCGTAGACTTACATGATGTTGATTTGCTGTTGGTAGATAACACTTTCAATATTTTAATAAGTTATTACCAAACCGTAGTCGATGCCGAAAATGACGATAATGCATTAAGTACAGACTACATCTACTCAAACAACACCGAGAATCTTGTGGCAAGAGTAGAATATACTACCACAGGTTGTTATGCAATCTATCCGTTTGAATTGAGAATAAATCTACCTCCTATTGCCAATCAACCTATTGACATTGTAGAATGTGACGATAATTTTGATGGACAGTTAACGGTTGATTTGTCCCAACAGGATACCTCAATTCTAAATGGTCAAAATTCTGATGAGTTATCAGTAAGCTACTATGCTTCTGAAGTCGATGCTATTGAAAACAGCAATAGCTTATCCAATCAATATGTTACTACAAACAATGAGGTTATTTTTGCAAGGGTCGAAAACAACATGACTGGTTGTTTCAATGTTACTCAATTTTCGGTTATCATCAATAACAAACCCTTTGTTGATATTGATAACCAAGTGCTTTGTCTCAATGACTTACCTCTTGTAGTTACTGCAGAAACCAATAACCCACAAGATAGCTATGTTTGGTCTACCAACGAGACTTCGCCATCAATTGAGATTTCGACTATTGGAACTTATTCCGTAACCGTGACCAATACATTTGGTTGCCAAACCACATCTTCATTCGAAGTAATAGAATCCGACTCAGCCGAAATAGATGTTGTAGAGACCATAAACTTTGCAGATCCTAACAATATAGTGTTAACGGTAACTGGAATCGGGAATTATCTATATCAATTGAACAATTTGCCTTTTCAGACTTCAGGAACGTTCTACAATGTACCCATAGGTTACAATACCGTAACCATTATTGACCAAAACGGTTGTGCGCAGATTACCAGAGAGGTTTTGGTCATCGATACTCCTAAGCATATGTCTCCCAACAATGATGGCCAGTATGATACGTGGCACATTACTGGTGTAGAGACCCTTCCTGGAACGGTCATTTATATCTTTGACAGATATGGCAAGCTTATAAAGACGCTCTTACACAGCTCTCCAGGTTGGGATGGTAATTATAATGGTAATCCTATGCCAGCTGGCGATTATTGGTTTATTGCCAAGGTAAGACAAGATGGTAATTATTTTGAAGTTAAGGGACATTTCGGTTTGAGGCGTTAGTTATAACCTATACTTAACACTTTTTAATATTTTCTATGCGTATCTTTGCACTCTCTAAAAATTGAGATGAAAAAGGTAGTAAGATTCTTTGTGTTTTTTATTTCTCTATTTACCTACTCACAGAATATTGTAGTAGATAGCCAATCCTTTACACCACAACAACTTATAGAAAATATATTAATTGACAGTAATTGTATTACTAATATTAATGTAACCAATGTTGTAAGTGGTGATTTTGGTGGCACAGACCAAAGCTATGGCTATTTTGATGCTTCTGGCACAAACTTTCCTTTTGAAACTGGTATTGTAATGAGTACTGGTCGATTAGCAAATGTCCCTGGCCCGAACAATAATTTAAGTGATGATGATGCACCTAATTGGGTTGGCGATCTTGATTTGGAAAATGCACTTAACGAAAGTAACACCTTCAATGCCACAATACTAGAGTTCGATTTTACTGCTGTTGCTCAGCAGGTTAGTTTTCGTTATCTATTTGCTTCAGAAGAATACCAAGAAAATAATCCAAACAGCTGTCAGTATTCAGACTTATTTGGATTTTTGATTCGACCCACTACTGGGCAAAACCAATACGAAAATATTGCATTGGTTCCAGACACCAATACACCTGTAAAGGCCACAACGGTAACTCCTGGTGTTCCTGGGTCTTGTCCACCTCAAAACGAATTTTACTTTGGCTCTTACAACGGTAATAATTCACCGATAAATTTTAACGGTCAAACAGCGGTTTTAACAGCAACGGCAAATGTTGTTCCCAATCAGTCCTATCATGTAAAGCTAGTCATTGCAGACGAGCAAAATTATCGTTACGATTCTGCTGTTTTTCTTGAGGCTGGTAGCTTTCAATTATCTACAGATTTAGGTCCAAACCGACTTATTACCACAGGTAATGCATTGTGCGAAGGTGAAACTTTAGAGCTTAATGCAAACAATCCTTCTTTAAGTTCATATAGCTGGTATAAAGATGGTGTTTTACAAGAAACTACACCAAACTGTTTGAACTGCGGCTTTTTCACAGTAACCGAACCTGGAACTTATAATGTTGAAGTTACTATTTTAGATGACTGCATTTCCTACGGAGACATTATTGTTGAATATGCTCCTCTCCCACTTGGTCAAGACTCAATTTTAACGGAATGTGATTTAGATACTGATGGTTTAACGACTTATAATCTTTTTGACGCTTCAAATGACCTAACCAACAATGATAATAATCTCGTTGTAGCAGGCTTCTATTTCACAGAGGAAGATGCCACAAACAACACTAACCCAATAAACAATCCAACGAACTTTCAAAATAGCATATCGTTTCAAAATGTATATGCACGCATTATCAATGCTGCCAATTGTTTTGACGTTGTTGCCTTGGAATTACAAACCTCAAACAATACAATTTCAATTCCAGATTTAGGCGCTTGTGATGGCATAGACTTAGATGGCTTTGCCACGTTTAGCTTAAGTAATATTGAAGCTTCTATCATTGCTCAAATTCCTACAGGTTCAGAAGTAACATATTATGAAACCCTTGAAGATGCTTTAAGTGAAAGCAACCCTTTACCAAATAATTACACCAACATAATTGCGGATACTCAAACCATTTTTGTAAAAATTAAAAACGATAATCAGTGTTTCAGCATTTCAACAGCAAACCTTAATGTACTTTACACTCCTGTTTTAGAAGCAGACGAAACCTTAATTTATTGTACAAATACGTTTCCTGAAACCATTACACTTCATGGAGGCGTTTTAAATGATTTACCAAACAATTACTACTATGAGTGGTACTTTAATGGTGCTTTGACAGATGTTGACACCTCATTCAATGAAATCAATGAAGCCGGAAACTATACAGTTATTGTCACTGATCCTAACGGTTGTTCTTCAAGCCGAACACTAACAGTAAACGCATCTGAAACAGCTATTGTTGAAGGTATTTCTATTGAAGGTATTTCGCCAAATAATACCATTACCGTCAATGTTACTGGGCAAGGCTTTTACGATTATGCGATTGATGATATTAATGGCTTTTACCAAGAGAGCAATGTATTTACTAATATTTCTGAAGGTGAACATACCATTTATATAAATGACAGGAATGGTTGTGGCATCGTTGAAGAAACCATAACAATAGTTGGTATTCCAAAATTCTTTACACCAAATGGTGATGATGTTAATGACACTTGGCAAATTGTAGGCACCAATACAAATCTCAACCAAATTGAAAGTCTACAGATTTTTGATCGCTACGGAAAAATAATGCTGCAATCCTATTCTGGTGGTTTTAGTTGGGACGGAAA
>JASBSE010000103.1 GCA_030149115.1 Winogradskyella sp.
GTTTAGCTAACACATCACCTGGAAGTGAGTTGTGTGCAGGATGAAAAAATTCGATATATCCTACTTTGTTTTCTATTTCTGTTTTTACGTATGGTTGTTGTTCTGACATAATTATATTAATCCGAATTGTTCAAAATGATGGTTTAAATGTTTTCTTTCGAGTAAGTACGATTCATAACGATTCAATTCACCGAAAACTAAATTCTTCAATTTAGCATCTGGATTTTCCTTGAAAAATTCGATGTATTTTTCACGTTGTTCTTTAAATTTTTCGATTGCTGTTTCTAAATCAGGATGTTTTAAATCATCTAATTTATCTTTCTCTAATTGTGGAAACTGACTGTTTTGAGGAAACTTTTGATAATTGTATAAACTCGCATGAACTTTATCTAAAATCTTTTCTGGAGTGGCAACTTCAAAATCCTGAATCTCACCTGACGCGATTTTATATGTATATTCTAAATGCTCAATCATATGCTGAGGAGTCATAATTCCCCATTTTGGTTTTAGATCTGGCTGAAGCTTAAGCAATAGTTCTTCAATCTTTTCTTCTGTCATTTCAACAAAAGTTTCTTGTTTCTTCTGAACCATTGTTAATACCGTTGCAAAAGCTACTTTTTCATCATTTGTAGCATCAAAAATTTCGGCATACCACTTTACAATTCCGCTAGGATGTTCTGCTGACGCGACATCTCTATCTACTTTCTGCTTACAGGTTAAACGTACATAAATAGTGTCGTTATGATACAGAGGACGTAAAAAACGACATTCTTCTAAACCGTAATTGGCAGACACAGGACCTTTATTTGGATACACAAATAAGCCTGCGGCAGCTGATATAATGAAATACCCATGAGCGGTTCGCTTTTCAAAGATACTTCCATCTAAAGATGTGATATCTGTATGTGCATAAAAATGATCCCAAGTAATGTTTGAAAAGTTAATAATATCGGTATCTGTAATTGTTCTGTTATGGGTTTTCATTGACATTCCTGGTTGAATATCTTCCCAATGATATTTAAATGGATGCTGTTCTGCCTCTTTGTATTTGGCATTTTGCTGATAAATACCAGTGATTTCTGAAATTGTAGTTGGTGAACCTTGAATCGCTGTACGTTGTAAATAATGTTTTATACCACGCATGCCTCCCATTTCTTCACCACCTCCAGCGCGTCCTGGTCCTCCATGAACCAAATATGGTAAAGGTGAACCGTGACCTGTGCTTTGTTTAGCCATTTCACGATTAATGACCATAATACGACCGTGATGAGATGCTGCATTTACAACATAATCGGTTGCTATTTTATCATCAAATGTTGCGATAGAGGACACCAAAGAGCCTTTACCCATTTTAGCCAATTGCACAGCTTCATCTATTGATTTGTAAGGCATAATAGTACTTACTGGCCCAAAGGCTTCACGCTCGTGTACAACACTACTTTGGAATGGGTTATCAGTTCTAAAAACTACAGGACTTATAAATGCTCCTTTATTGGCATCAGCTCCGATAGTTTCAATATGTTCTAAATTCCCATACACCATTTCGGCTTCTTTACTTATATCTGAAATGGAACGTTTTACGGCTTCAACCTGTTGTTTACTCACCAAGGATCCCATTCTGACTTCTTTGAGCCTTGGGTCTCCAATAGTCACTTTATCTAAAGCTTTACCCAAAGCTATCTGAACGTCTTCAACTAAATTTTCAGGAACAATAATTCTTCTAATCGCTGTACATTTTTGACCCGCTTTTACGGTCATTTCATTTCTAACCTCTTTGATGAACAAATCAAACTCAGGTGTTCCCGGAACAGCATCTTCACCCAAAATTGAAGCGTTTAACGAATCGGCTTCCATAGTAAAAGGCACAGATTCTTCAATCAATCTTGGATGTGCTTTTAACAATCTTCCTGTAGCTGCAGAGCCTGTAAAGGTTACGACATCTTGAGATTCAACCGTGTCTAAAACAGTTTTTACGGTTCCGTTTATAATTTGAAGTGCTCCCTCAGGTAATATACCAGAATTGATAATTTCTCTTGCGACAGCTTCCGCTAAATATGACGATGATGGAGCTGGTAAAACGACTGCAGGTACACCTGCCATCCAATTGACTGCACATTTTTCTAACATGCCCCAAACTGGGAAATTAAATGCATTGATATGAACTGCAACACCTTTTTTAGGCACCATGATATGATGCGCCATAAAGCGTCCACCACGAGATAAATCTATAGGATCTCCTTCAACATGAAATGGTTGGTTTGGAAACAATTTTCGTAATGAAGCGTTGGCAAACAGGTTACCAAAACCACCTTCAATATCGATCCAACTATCAACTCTAGTTGCACCTGTTCTATAACTTAAATCGTAAAATTGTTCTTTACGCTTTGTAAGGTAAAGTGCTAATTTCTTGAGCATATTACCACGCTCTTGAAAGGTCATTTTACGTAGAACTTCTCCTCCTTTTGTACGCCCGTAATTAAGGATTTCAGGAATATCTAATCCTTCAACAGCCCAATTGGTAAAATGCTCACCTGTAATGGCATCGTAAATTGGAGCTCCTTCTTCTTTTCCTGTGGTCCATTGTCCTTGGACATAATGTTGTATTTTGTTCATACTTGAAACTTTATAGTAGATTCCGCATCAAGTGCGGAATGACAAATCTTTAATTATTTACACGTTCAATTACTGCAGCATAACCTTGTCCGACACCAACACACATTGTTACTAATGCATATTTTTTATTCTGTTCTTTCAATTCTAAAGCTGCTGAATAGGCTATTCTTGCGCCTGTAACTCCTAGTGGATGACCAACAGCAATTGAGCCTCCATTAGGGTTAATTCTAGGATCATTATCATCTAATCCCCAAGCTCTGGTACATGCTAAAGCTTGAGCAGCAAAAGCCTCATTTAATTCTATAATATCAATATCATCCATTATTAGACCTGCTTTAGCCAAAGCTTTGTTGGACGCTTCTACAGGACCTATACCCATAATTCTTGGTTCTACACCAACCACTGCAGAACTTACTATTCGTGCTAATGGTTTTAGATTATATTTTTTAACAGCATCTTCTGAAGCGATAATTGTTGCCGCAGATCCATCATTTAATCCTGATGAATTTCCTGCCGTTACGCTACCACCTTCTTTTTTGAAAGCAGGACGAAGTTTTCCTAATATTTCTTTTGTTGTTGTTGGTTTTACAAATTCATCTTTTGAAAAAATGATTGGATCTTTTTTACGCTGTGGTATTTCAACCGGAACGATTTCCTTATCTAAACGACCGTTTTCTTGTGCTTTAGATGCTTTCATCTGGCTCCAATAGGCGAATTCATCTTGATCTTCTCGTGAAATATTATATTTCTCTACAAGATTTTCAGCAGTGACTCCCATTCCGTCCGTACCGTACATTTCGTGCATTTTTGGATTTACAAATCTCCATCCAAAACTACTGTCGTACATTTTAGCATCGGTACCAAATGCACTCGATGGTTTTGCTATAACATAAGGTCCGCGTGTCATGTTCTCCACTCCACCAGAAATAAAAAGATCTCCATCACCTGCTTTTATTGCTCTATTGGCATGAATTATAGCCGATAAACCTGAGCTACACAATCTATTTACGGTCTCACCAGGTACCGAAAACGGTAAGCCTGCCAAAAGCGATGCCATTCTAGCGACATTACGGTTATCTTCACCTGCTTGATTAGCGCAACCCAAAATGACATCATCGTAAGCCTCTTTTGGGATATTTGGATTTCGTTTTACAATTTCTTTTATAACTAAAGCACCCAAATCATCTGTACGCACAGCTGATAATGTGCCTTTGTAATTTCCTATAGGTGTTCTAATTCCGTCTATTATATATGCTTCTTTCATTCTATTAACAATTTCTTTATTCCCAATCTTTTTGAGTACGATAAACAATACCCTTAAATAATGCTACTAATTCAGCACCTCGCTTGACTTCTACAATATTAAATCCTAATCTGTTTTTTACAGTTTCTATCACTGATTCTGCAACTAAATAATCGCCTTCTTCTAAAGCTTCAATATGGTTGATACTTGTTTCTATAGAAACAGCAAATTTCCCATGCGTATTTGCTGCAAAGCCAAAGGCTGTATCTGCTAAGGCATAGCTGATGCCTCCATGTGCCTTTCCCATACTATTCAACATCTCTTTTCTAATAGTCATAGCAACACGGCAACGACCGATTTCACATTCTAAAATTTCGATGCCTAGCCAAGTGCTAAAAGCGTCTTGACTTAACATTTTATGTGGTATATCTATTCCTTTCAATTCTTTTCTCTATAAATTCCACACTCTATATTCTTTATGTCTGATTTAGAAATTCTCTCAGACTCTACTTTATCATTACATTCAATAAAAAGTGAAATAGTATTTAATCCTTTTTCAAAGTTCTCCCTGCTATTAACTAATCCTATTCCTTTAATCTTTCTTCTAATATTTTTATTCTCAAATTTGAACTCAACATACTCTCCTATTTCAACATTTTCATTATTAACAGTATACCCAAAGAAAGTCAACCCTTCCCCTTTCATAACTGCAACAAACTGAACAAAGAAAATAGCACTTTTTTGCATTAAAAGAATGTTTTATCTTCCTTGTTCATTTTACGCAACAACGGACTGCAACGGTAACGGTCTTCATGATACTCATTGTACAATTCATCTAGTTTGGTTACACACCAATCCATGCCTTTTTCGTCTGCCCAAGCCAATAAGCCTTTTGGGTAATTAACACCTTTGGTCATAGCATTGTCTATGTCTTCAGCAGAAGCAACATTTAAAAACAAAGCATCTGCGGCTTCGTTGATGAGCATTACTAAGACACGATCGAAAATGGTTTGTGACAATTCGCTATCTTCTTTTGGTTCTTGTTTTACATCACCTTCAGAATAATCATAATAGCCCTTTCCTGATTTTCTTCCTAAATACCCTGCTTCACTTAAGCGTTTTTGTGTAAAACTTGGTTTGTATCTTGGGTCGAAATAAAAGGCCGTAAATACAGTTTCTGTCACCGTGTAATTGACATCATTACCAATGAAATCCATTAGCTCGAATGGTCCCATTCTAAAACCACCAAGCGATTTTAAACTGTAATCGATAGTAGCAAAATCGGCAATACCTTCTTCGTAAATACGTAAGGCTTCACCGTAAAATGGTCGTGCCACACGATTCACTATGAAACCTGGCGTATCTTTAGCAACAGCTACTGTTTTCTTCCAATTTTTTATGGTTTCAACAGACTTATCTAAAACTCCTTTTGACGTTTGTACTGCTGGAATCACCTCAACCAATTTCATTAATGGTGCTGGGTTGAAAAAGTGAATCCCTATACAACGCTCTGGCTTTTGTAAAGATGATGCTATGGATGCTATGGATAAACTAGATGTGTTAGAAGCAATAATGCAATCTTCTGAAACACAGCTTTCCAACTCTGAAAAAACCTTCTTTTTAATATCCAAATTTTCAACAATGGCTTCAATCGTTAGATTTGAATCTGCTAACGCTTTTAAGCTATCGACATAAATGATATTTGATTGAATTCTTTTCTTTTCTTCAGCATCTATTCGACCTTTTTCAATGAGTCTACTTAATATTTTTTCAAGACTCGCTTTAGCTTTATCTAAAGCTGCTTGGTTGGTATCGTATAATTTCACAGAACAACCAGCAGTAGCCGCTACTTGAGCGATACCACTTCC
>JASBSE010000124.1 GCA_030149115.1 Winogradskyella sp.
AATAAATTGAACAAAGCAGATCGCGAAGTAAGACAAGGCAAATGGCTAAGAGAAGCCAACAGAGGTATAGAGCTGGATGGCAAAACAGTTGGCTTAATCGGTTATGGTAATATGGGCAAAGCCTTTGCTAAAAAGCTAAGAGGTTTTGATGTTGACGTGTTTTGTTATGATATAAAAGATAATGTTGGAGATGAGAATTGCAAACAAGTCTCGTTAGAAGAACTTCAGACAAAAGCGGATGTCTTAAGCCTACATACACCACAAACTGAATTAACTATAAACATGGTAAATTCAGAATTCATCAATAAATTTAAGAAGCCGTTTTGGCTTATCAATACAGCTCGTGGTAAAAGTGTTGTAACAGCTGATTTGGTTAACGCTTTAGAAACTGGTAAAATCCTGGGTGCTGGATTGGATGTTTTAGAATACGAAAAATCGTCTTTTGAAAACCTCTTTACATCTAGCAAAATGCCAACAGCTTTTGAATATCTTATTAATGCAGAAAATGTACTTCTAACACCTCATGTAGCAGGCTGGACAGTTGAGAGCAATATTAAACTTGCACAAACCATCGTAGACAAAATTAAAGCAAAATTTTGCTAATTTTAAAACATGAAGAAAACCATTCTTGTTTTTGGATTGTTGATTTTAGCAATTTTATTACTATTTCAGTTTAGTAAATATACTTTAACCACAGGAAATATTAGCACTGAAGTTGTGGTCTCAGTTATTGCACTAACTTTCTTCTTCATTGGTATTTATATCAATAAAAAATCACTTCATAAGAGCGCATCAAATTCAACTGAAATTGATGAAAACAAAATAAAAGAATTAGAAATTACTACAAGAGAATACGAGGTTCTTAAATTTATTTCTGACGGTTTATCTAATAAAGAAATTGGTGAAAAACTCTTTCTCTCAGAAAGTACCATTAAAACGCATGTTTCAAATTTATTATTAAAACTTAATGCTAAACGTAGAACGCAAGCCATCCAAATTGCAAAATCACTTAAAATTATTTAAAAATATCTACTTTTAGACTTTAGTACTACTGCTTTGGTACTTTAGTATGAGTCTCAAAATCACCTCTCAAACTACTTTTGCTGTAAACTAAAATTATAGAACATGAAAAATACAGTACTTAAATTTGGCGGCTACGGATTAATACTTGGAGCCGTTATTTTTGGATTAGCACTAACCTTTGGTGGTGGCTTAAGTTACACTACTCAAGAAATTATTGGTTATGGCTCAATGGTCGCTTCCTTATCATTTGTTTATTTTGGAATCAAACATTTTAGAGATCAAGTTAATGATGGAAAAGTAACTTTTGGCAAAGCGCTTTTAATTGGTGTTTTAATATCTGCTTTTGTTGGTCTTGGTGTTGGAATAGTTGATTATTTGTATACAACCGTTATCAATCCAGATTTTGCAGAAGACTATTTAGCAAAAACTTTGAAAAGCTACGAAACGTTATACTCTGGCCAAGAACTTGAAAACAAAAAAACTGAATTAACTACCCAAATGAAAAACTATGGTGGCTCAGGCTTTATGGCCGCCATTATGTTTTTTACCGTACTTGTAATAGGATTTATCATATCTTTAATTTCAGGATTAATCCTTCAAAGAAAATAACTACTAAATCAATCTATAAAATGCAATACGACGCAACATCACCAGAAGATTATATAAGTCAGGTACCTGAAGAACGACAAGACACTCTCAAAAAACTTCGTAAGGTTATAAAAGATAACTTACCTAAAGGTTTTGAAGAAGGCATGCAATACAAAATGATTGGATACTACGTACCACACTCAGTTTATCCTGATGGCTACCACTGTGACCCTAAAACACCACTACCCTTTATGAGTTTTGCTTCACAAAAAAACTCTATAAACTTATATCATATGGGCATTTATGCTAAGAAAGAATTACTTGATTGGTTTGTTGGCGAATATCCTAAGCACTGCAAACGCAAATTAGATATGGGCAAAAGTTGTATTAGATTTAAAAAAATGGATGAAATCCCATTTGAGCTCATTGGTGAACTTACTAAAAAAATGAGTAGTGAAGAATGGATAGATATTTATGAATCAGCCTTAAAGAAAAAATAAAATGAAAAAAAGAGTAACAGGAATTGGTGGATTATTTTTCAAAACAAAAGATCCGCAAGCCTCAAAAGATTGGTATAAAAAACACTTAGGTTTTAACACTGATGCCTATGGTTGTACATTTTGGTGGAAAGACCAAGAAGGTAATGATTGTTCTACACAATGGAGTCCGTTTGCCGAAGACACAAAATATTTTGAGCCTTCCAAGAAAGACTTTATGTTTAACTATAGAGTTGAAAATTTAAAAGAATTATTAGCGACTTTAAAAGAAGAAGGTGTCACAATAGTAGGAGAAATGGAAGAATACGACTACGGAAAGTTTGGTTGGATATTAGATAATGACGGCAACAAAATAGAACTTTGGGAGCCAGTAGATCAAGCATTTAAATAATTCTGTAACGATTTGGCATATTCTTCTACATATAATTACTACTAAAAACCATTAACAATGACAGAAGAAAACAAAAATTTAGAAGACAAAGCAAAAGAGGCTGTAGACCAAACCGAGGAAACGGTTAATGAAACTACAGAAGCTGCATCTGAAAAAGCAAAGGACTTTAAAGAAAGTGCTTCTGAAGCTTTTGATTCTGTAAAAGAAAAGGCTAGCGAACTTGCTGACGATGCTAAAGAAATGTATGGTAAAGCTAAAGATAAAGCAACTGAGTTTATTAACGAGGATGCTAAAGAAATCTACAGCAATGCAAAAGAAAAGGCAGCGGAATTTGCTGAAGATGCCAAAGAAACTTATGAGGAAGCTAAAGTTAAAGCTAAAGAGTTTGCAAATGAGGCTAGTGAAAAAATAAGTGAATTTGCTGATGAAGCAGAGGAAAAACTAGAAGACTTAGCAGAAGATGCAAAAGAAACCTATAACGAAGCTAAAGAAAAAACTAAAGGCTTTTTTAGTAAGTTATTTGGCAAGAAGTAATTATTGAATCCTTGAAATTCTTAAAACTCAGAATTATTTAGTTCTGAGTTTCTTTTTTTGTGCTCAACCCATAATCCAAAGGCAAAGTATCTCCCATACGCTGGCTTCCCATGGCACCATTAAAATAAACACCTCTTATAGCCGAATAATTTCCGTATGCATCTAACAAAAAGCTATCTACGTATACATTTATATCACTCTGCTCTTTTCGGTCGTATAAAATAGATACTTTTTGTTTTAGTGAAACCTCTTTAAGACCAGAACTATCTTTTTCTTCAATTTTAAAATACTTATACTCACCTACCTTAAAGCCCTGACTATAAATCTCATAACCTTCTTCTTTAAGATTTTTATGAAACAAAGCTCTCATAAAATGCTGTACAGATCCTTTATATACTTTCTCTCGTGCTCTTTTTGTCCTTTTTTTATCTGACTTTTCTAGGTTTTTGTAGTATGATGTGCCAGCATAAGCTACCCTATCTAAGGCAAAATCTTGCTCTTTTAAATTAGCGAATCGGAAAATAGCCTCAAAGTCTATCATATCAAAAGATATCTCGTACTGAAGGGCTTTGTTCTTTATAATTATAGGTACATCTGCACTTGCATATAATGTTTTCTTTTGTTTATCGTAGCGTAAAAAGATGTCTTTCTCGTTTAAAATCTTACAGGATTTCCCATACTTTGAACTTCCTAAAAACTCTTTTCTAAATAGACGAAGCTTTTGTCTTCTGGTTAATCCGTCGTCAAAGTCTATAAACACCTCATCTAGACTTACATCTGTAGGCTTTAGTTTTATTGTAATATCGCTCTTGGTTCTATAATCTTCGATAATTACTTTTTCGTAACCCAAATAAGAAATGACTAAAGGAGATTGTATGGCGTCAGAATAACTTATGGAAAATTTCCCTTTAGCATCCGTAGTAGTTCCAATAGTTGTGTTATCAAAATAAACAGCTACAGTTTCTAGTGGGTTATTGGTTGAGGTATCTAAAATAGTACCTGTTATTGTTTGAGAAAAACAAAGTGTTGGAAGTAGTAGAAAAAATAATAATCTACTTATCATTGTTATCCATAAATTTACGTTCTAGCTCTGCCTGAAACTCTTCCATAACAGGTCTTACCGTACTTTCTGGTAAATCAGCAATCTTAATATACATTAATCCATCTACAGCATTATTAAACAATGGATCTACATTAAATGCTACAATTTTTGCATTCTGTTTAATGTACTTTTTTAATAATACAGGCAGACGTAATGCGCCTGGTTCTACCTCATCAATCAGCTTGTCTAGTTTATTTAAATCTGCTTCAGCTTCATCAAAAACAAACTCTTTATCAGCATCCTTTAATTTCACCTTAAACTCTTTTTTAGGATGCACATATTGCGCTACATAAGGGTCGTAGTAATGCGATTTCATAAACTCAATCATCAAACTCTTTGAAAAGTTTGAAAATTGATTGCTAATACTTACACCACCTATTAAATACTTGTGCTCTGGAAAACGTAATGTAGTATGTACAATTCCTTTCCAAAGTAAGAATAATGGCATTGGTTTTTGTTGGTATTCTTTGATGATAAAAGCACGACCCATTTCTATAGATTGGCTCATCATTTTGTATAGTTCTGGCTCAAAGCGGAATAAATCTTGAAGATAGAACCCATCTATACCATAACGCTCAAAAATATCAGAGCCTAGACCCATTCTGTAAGCGCCTGCCACTATATTTTTATCACTATCCCATAAAAACATATGATGGTAGTAGGTGTCAAACTGATCTAAATCCGTAGCTTCATTTGTGCCTTCACCAACTTCTCTAAAAGTAATCTCTCTTAACCTACCAAGTTCACTCAAAATATTAGGCATATCATTGGCAGAAGCTAAAAACACTTCATAATTTTTGCTAGCCAACAATCTGCAATCTTTTTCTCTTAAACTTTCTACCTCAGCTACCATAAGTTTGGTATCTATTGGAGTAACAATACGTTTTGGAGGTTTTGGCACTTTTACGGTAGACTTAATGTTATCTAAGATCTTAGGCTTATCTTCAAAAGTCTTAGAAAGCATATATGTTTTTCTACGTAAGAAATCTGTGAAATCCTCTAATGTTTCATGCTCTTTTTGGTCATTTACAGAGATTGACCTACCTATTCTTACTTTAATAGTTCTTCGTTTTTGCGTCAGTAATTCTGAAGGTAATTTGGCCGTTCTTAACGTATCACTAATTTTTGAAAGTCTATAAAACAACCTACTGTTTTTAGCATGAAAATAAATTGGAACAACAGGTACTTCTGCCTTTTTAATAAGCTTCATAGCGGCTTCTTCCCATGGTTTATCAACCACTAACTTACCGTCTCTGTATGTAGAAACTTCGCCTGCTGGGAAAACACCTAGAGGATGTCCTTCTTTTAAATGTAAGATTGCATTTTTAAAACCTGTGATACTGCTTTTGGCATCCTTTCTATCTTCAAAAGGATTTACAGGCATTATATAGGGTTTTAATGGTTCTATGCGATGTAAGAGAAAATTGGCAATAATCTTAAAATCGTCACGCTGCTCAAGCATTAGTTTTAAAAGTAAAATACCATCTATTCCTCCTAATGGATGGTTAGA
>JASBSE010000130.1 GCA_030149115.1 Winogradskyella sp.
GTTGAAGTCACCAATGGAAGTTGTACAGAAATGAGTATGTGCATTAATTTTTCTGTTTTATCTATGGAAGAATTTCAGCCTAATGAAATAAAAGTTTACCCAAATCCTGTAGATTCATTAATTAAGGTTGATAATTTTACAGAATCTAAAATTGATATTACCATCAATAATATTTCTGGAAAAGTGATAAGAAAAACAAACTCCCGAAAAGCACATATTGAAATTGAATTCGATAGTACAGCTTCAGGAGTTTATTTTGTAAATGTTAAGTCTAAAACTAAAGCTTCGACCTATAAAATTATTAAAGAATAGACCACTTGAAACTAGTTAATATCATGAAACAAGTGTTTTTGTTCTTACTTTTTTTATGTGGCACACTTAGTTACGGTCAAAAAGACTCCCTTTCTTTAAGCTACTACAACAAATCATATTCTTATTCAAAAAAAGGAGATTTTAATAATGCATTAGCTTTTATAGATAAAGCATTGAGTATAGACTCTTTGAATAATAATTATATTATGCAAAAGGCTTTAGTCTTATCATCAAATAAACAATATGATGAAGCTATTACTGTATTAGACAAAATCGAAGAGATTGGTAAGGAAACAGAGAATTCTATAATATTAAAATCGCTCATATTAGAGGAAAAAGGCGAAATTGAAGAGTCATTAGCAGTTTTGATTGTTTTTTGCGAATATCAACCTAGCAAAAGACTTTATACACAAATAGCTTTAAGTTTTTTTAAATACAATGGCTATGATGAAGCTATAAACTATTATTACAAAGCTTTAAATATAGACCCAAGCGATGAAACTATAAGAATAGATTTAGCCAGCGTTTTATATTCTTTAGGTAAAGAACAGAACAATAAAAATAAGAAAGATGAGTCTTTAAGACTATTGCAAGAAGGATTAAAATTAAAAGACAGTAATATTCTTAAATTTTTTATAGCTCAATATTATCATGAAGAAAAAGAATATGACAGAGCAATTGAAATTTTAAATAATATTATTGAGAAAGAAGCTAAAGCAAAATATATAAAGTACAGAGCAGAAATTCTTCAAAAAGATAATAAGGATTATCAGAGTTATAATGATTACTTGAAGTTGTTGGAGTTGGACGAATGCAATTCAGAATATTACTCAAAAATTTTATCCTACTTGTACAAAATTAAGGACTATAAAAAAGTAGTTGAGTACACCGAACTAGCAATAAAATGTGATGAGAAAAATTTAAAATATTTTATAGAGGGTTTGTTTACGTCTTATTTCTTTTTAGGTGATGATGAAAATGGTAAAAAATATTTGAATATCGGTTTAAAAGAAACTAACCTAAAAAACTTCAATGCATATTATATAAAAGCTCTTTTATCTATTAAGGGTAACTATTATGATGAAGCAATTCGTTTCTTAAACTTATCTACTGAACATACTCAGAATACAAATGAATTAATAATGGCAAAATTATTGGAATCTTACATTTTTATTCTGAAAAAAGACTTTTCAAATTTTGCAATTCTTTATTCTGATATTAAAGACTTTAAAAAACAAGAAACAGCTTTATATAAAATTAGATTAGCTAAAGTTAATACTGAGAAAACAAGCGTTAAATTTAATTTTAACAAAGTAACAGGCGAGATAAATGTTTATTTAATTGTGTCTGATGAAGACTATAATGTAATCAAAAGTAAGTATGATATTGATTTAGAGTTTGACGATTAAGAACTGTATAGGCAAATCACAAACTGATTTGCCTATACAATTTTGTCTTAAAATTATTCAGCCGATTTTAATTCTGTAAAATACTTATAAAACCAAGGGATAGTTTCAATACCTTTTAAGTAATTCCAAACACCAAAATGCTCGTTTGGAGAATGTATGGCATCGCTATCTAAGCCAAAGCCCATAAGAATGGTTTTACTTTTTAGTTCTTTCTCAAAAAGCGATACAATAGGAATACTTCCACCACTACGTTGCGGAATTGGAGTTTTTCCAAAAGTCTGCTCATAAGCTTTAGAGGCAGCCTGATATCCTATACTATCAATTGGAGTGACGTAACCTTGGCCACCATGATGCGGAGTCACTTTTACTTTTACAGCATCTGGAGCAATACTTTCAAAATGTGTTTTAAATAATTGTGTAATCTCTTCCCAATCTTGATTAGGCACTAAACGCATTGAGATTTTAGCATAAGCTTTACTCGCAATAACGGTTTTGGCTCCTTCACCAATGTAACCTCCCCAAATTCCATTAACATCTAGTGTTGGTCTTATGGAATTACGTTCGTTAGTGGTGTAACCTTCTTCTCCATAAACAGCATCAATATCTAAAGCTTTTTTGTAGTTCTCTAATGAAAACGGAGCTTTAGCCATTTCTGCACGTTCGTCGTCTGAAAGGTTTTCAACTTTATCATAAAAACCTGGAATTGTGATATGGTTGTTTTCATCATGTAATGAAGCAATCATTTTTGTCAACACATTTATTGGGTTTGCCACAGCGCCACCATAAAGTCCAGAATGTAAATCTCTATTTGGTCCGGTGACTTCAACTTCGACATAGCTAAGACCTCGAAGTCCAGTTGTAATAGAAGGCACATCTTTAGCAATCATACCAGTATCAGAAATTAGAATAACATCGTTTTCTAACTTCTCACGATTAGCAGCAACGAATTTTCCAAGGTTAGCACTGCCAACTTCCTCTTCACCTTCTATCATAAACTTTACATTACAAGGTAGCTCATTATTGGAAGTCATGTATTCTAAAGCCTTAACGTGCATATACATTTGGCCTTTGTCATCACAAGCACCTCTGGCAAAAATGGCACCTTCAGGATGTTTTTCTGTATTTTGAATAACGGGTTCAAATGGAGGTGAGTTCCATAAATCTAATGGGTCTGGTGGCTGTACATCATAATGACCGTAAACTAAAACCGTTGGTAATTTTTTATCAATTATCTTTTCTCCATAAACAATTGGGTAACCTTCTGTTTCACAAATTTCAACTTGGTCGCAACCCGCTTTTAAGAGACTTTCTTTTACAGCATCAGCGGTGTTTAACACGTCTTGTTTATATGCTGAATCTGCACTTATTGAAGGAATTTTTAGTAAATCAATTAGCTCGTCGATGAAACGTTTTTTGTGCTCATCGATGTAAGAATTTATGTTTTGCATAATAGTTATTTGATATCTAACAAAAGTAAGAATAATGAAAGGAATATTTTCTTAAATAAAACCTATTTGAATATTGAAACTATTG
>JASBSE010000136.1 GCA_030149115.1 Winogradskyella sp.
AATCTCAGAAAACTTACGTCCAGAGATTGAAGAAAAACAACCTAAAGAAGAGTTATCTGAAGCTTTTAAAGATTATTGGTATTCAGGCGAGGCAGAAATTACATCTTACAAACTAGAACAAGCTCGTTATGGTGAAATAAGGGATGGTAAAGCTGTTTTAGTTTTTGTTACTGAAGATTTTTTACCAGACATTCAAGTAAAAGCAGATAATTATAAAGAGAGCAACATACCAGTACTAAAGTTAAATGCTACTAAAAAATTCAACACTGGTATTTATCCGTATAGCATTATGCAGAGTACGTTTTTCCCTGTAGCTAATAATCAGCACGCAGTAAAAGTTTCAGCCTCTGTACAAGAATGGTGTGGTCATGTGTACACACAACTTAATAATCGTAATCAGTTTGAAATTATGTCTCACTCCTATTTTCAAGGTGAAGCAGATCAAAATTTCAAACTTGAAAAAACTTGGACAGAAAATGAACTTTGGACCAAACTGAGAATAAACCCTAACACCTTACCAATTGGTGAAATCAGTATTATTCCATCACTAGAGTTTACCAGATTAAAACATAAAACCATTGCTGCTTACAAAGCTTTTGCAAATTTAAATAACGGTACATATACTTTAAACTACCCTGAATTAAATCGAAGTTTAAAAATTAATTTTAACACAGCATTTCCTTTCGAAATTTTAGGTTGGGAAGAAACTACCACTAGCGGTTTTGGTGCATCTGCAAAGACTTTAACAACTAAAGCTACTAAACTGGAAACCATAAAATCTGCCTATTGGAACAAAAACAATAATGTTGATGAAAGTTTAAGAACTACACTAAAGTTACAATAGAATATTAGCTACCTTTGTTTTTATACTAACCACTTTTATCTATGTCTAATTTGTTTGAAAATTACCAATCTGAAATCATTTACTCAGCTATTGTTCTTGTAGTATTATTAATTATAAGAGCAATAATTGTTGTCGCTGTAAACAAAATTGGAAAAAAAAGTGGAACAACTGAAGCCAGAGCTGCGCTTATTGGACGCTATGCAACAGTAACACTTGTACTCTTAGCCTTTTTAATTGAAGCCTTTATTCTTGGTGCCAGAACTAGTGACATCACCTTAGTATTTTCTTCAGTATTTGCTGTAATTGGTATAGCATTATTTGCGGTTTGGTCTATTTTAAGCAATGTCACTTCTGGTGTTATTATGTTTTTCTCGTTTCCGTATAAAGTAGGTGATAAAATAAAAATACACGATAAAGACTATCCTGTAGAAGCTATTATTGAAGATATTAGAGCTTTTCAACTCATCCTTAGAGAAGATAATGGAGATTTGGTCACCTATCCAAACAACCTAATTCTTCAAAAAGCTGTAACTTTAATGGAGAAAGATGCTTTAGACGATAGCAGTATCCTTTAAATTATGATTAAAAGA
>JASBSE010000141.1 GCA_030149115.1 Winogradskyella sp.
CTTTTTAGGTGCTGGTGAGCGAGAAGGCTCTTATATTATAGAGGTAACATCTAATAATTACCAAACTTTGACATCAAATCCAATCTTGGTTGAAAGAACAGAAGATGACTGCCATGTTATTACACAGGTTTTAGAATTTCATTAATACCGAATTAAAACAATAAACCTTGTCTCAGATTTAGCTTTAAAAGCATTCCGAAACAAGGTTATATAATTGATTAATAGCATATCAAAGATGCGTATTATATCTATTTGTTTTCTATTTTTTTGATGAATGGTAGAAAAAAATGTATTATCTGCACATGCTTCTCTCAAGATTCGACGAGATGCAGAAAATAAGGATAAAATAATCTAAAAACTCGACTAACATTAATTGTACTTTACTTTTCTCAAAATTCTAATAGTTTCTTTATAAGACTGGTATAGGTCTAAACTATAATTTTTAATGTATGGTTTTGCATATTCTAGTTTTGGTAACGCATCTTCGAAACCATTGAGATAGCAAATTAAATAACTCGCTGCTAAATTATTTAAATCCGGAATTTGATGGCTTGCAATTGTAACACCTTTTTCGAGTTTTTCGAGTATTGTGTTATTCGTATTATAGATATGATATAGAACCTTTTTATCAAATTGAGGAGGTTCAAAAATTAAATTAGCTTCAATAGAATAATTGGCGTTATTATCAAAGTGAATAATTTTTTCTTCGAGCTTGTAATATTTATAAGATTTCTGAAGCCCAAGCCTTACATATTCTACAATTTTAAAAGAATCTTCGTTAAAAAAAATAGCAACTTCATCTAAAGCTGAATAGAATAAACGCACTTGTTCGTTAATCATTTCTATATCTACTCTAGAATAAAAAACTTCGTCCTTAACATGCTTTTTTTGTCCAGACCAACAAAGGACAAAATACTCTTTAAAGACTTTGTATTGTGGATTAAAATCCTGGCGTTTATTCATAAAATCGAATACACCATTTAGTGTTAGCTCAATGTTGTTTTGTGCGTGGTTTTCTATAGCAGCAACAATCTTAGAGTTAACATCTTTAATTTTAATATCAAACACTTTAGGCATACTCATGCTACCATCTCTGAAGAATACTGAACCTCCGTAATATTTCCAGATATTCTTTCTTAATGAGGTGATTTTATCAATTGGTCTAATGGTTACTAAGCCAACAACTTTGTCGTCTGGTAAATGTGGAAAGGGAATATTCTCGTATTGTACTATTGGCGGATTGGTGAGGTAGGCGTTGATGAGATTCTGAATTTTACTATCATCAAAAAAATCGGTGCCAACAATTTTGTTGTCTTCATCTTCAACACCAATAACTATGTAAGAGTTATTTTTGGGATTGCTGTTGGAAAGCGCGCAAATGTGCTTTAAAAATTTTGCTTTTCCTTCTTTGTGGCTAATATCAACTTTTCGCTTTTTGTCATAAAAACTGTTCTCATCGTTGTGAGCCAGTAAGTTTTTTATGAGTAGGCGTTTATTTATCATAATGTTTCCCTCGGAAGCAAGAGTTTTATTCCTTTTTTTTCACAATCGTAGAACTCGCTTGCGCAGTACAAAACATTAACACGTCTGCTATATTGACATGAGCAGGTCTGGATACAGCAAAGTAGATGACTTCTGCTACATCTTCCGGTTGTAAAGCTTTGTAGCCTTTATAAACATTATCAGCTTGGCTTCCTCCTTTAAATCGTACTTGTGAAAATTCGGTTTCTACCAAGCCGGGATTTACTGCAGAAACTTTTATTCCGAAAGGATTAAGATCTATACGCATACCTTCTGTTATTGCCAAGACTGCATGTTTGCTGCCACAGTATACATTGCCATTTGGATAAACTTCTTTTCCTGCTGATGAGCCAATGTTGATGATGTGTCCTGATTGACGCTCTGTCATTCTAGGAATTATAGCTTTGCTAACATATAACAAGCCTTTTACGTTAATATCCATCATGGCATCCCAATCGTCAAGACTGCCATCTTGTATTGGATCTAATCCGTGAGCATTGCCTGCGTTGTTAATTAAGATATCGATATTTTGAAATTTTGGAGGTAACGAAGCTATAGCTTCAAGTGTTTTTTCCTTATCGCGCACATCAAAATTTAAGGTATGTACATCTGTTTGCTTAGATAAGGCTTTTTCTATACTATCTAATCGTTGCTGTCTGCGCCCACATAGCACTAAGTTAATACCATGTTTGGCAAACTCATGAGCAGTAGCTCTACCAATGCCACTTGTGGCGCCTGTTATTAATGCTGTTTTTTTCATAATTAAGGGACTTTATGACCTTGACTTGCTACTAATATTAAAAACCAATCTTCTACGTCTAGATTAATTTTAGAGGCTTCAACAGCTTGCTTTAGCCTTGTTTTATTGGTTGTGCCAACTACAGGATGAATACCCGCAGGATGTTTCATAATCCACGCTAATAATAGTTGGTCTTCGGTGGCATTGTATTTATCCATCAACTCGCCAAGTTGCTTGTGAATGCGTCTGGTTTGCTCGTTATCTTCTTTAAAAACTGAGCCTAATGGAGACCAAGCCATAGGCTTAATGCCACATGTTTTTAAATAATCTAATGTGCCATCGTGCATTGAAGAATGTTGTGTAAGCGAAAATTCAATTTGGTTAACATCAATATCCATTCGTAAGCCAATCATTTCCATTTGAGATGGTGTAAAATTAGAAACACCAAAATCTCTAATTTTTCCATCTTTTTTTAAGATGGTAATAGCTTCTGCTATTTCTTCAGCAACCATTAAAGGACTGGGTCTATGTAGTAAGAGTAAGTCTAAATATTCTGTTTCAAGATTTTTTAAAGATTCTTCAACGGACCAAATGATATACTCTTTAGAGTAATCGTAATGTTTAACCTTATTAGTTCTGTTTTCAGATAAATATTGAATACCACATTTTGAGATTAACTGAATATCTTCACGGTTAATACCGGAGTCCGAAAATGCTTTTCCAAAATCAGCTTCTGTGGTATAGCCACCATAAATATCAGCATGGTCAAAAGTTGTAATGTTGTTAGAAAGGCAATGGTGCATTAAGTCTGCCATTTCTTTTTTTGAGAGTTGTTTGCCCCAACTTCCCCAGGTCATTGTACCTGCAATTAATCGAGAATATTTCACTTTTTTTTCAGGTTATAAGGATTTTTTTGCAATTGGTGTATAAAAATACTGAAAACATACAGATTAAGAGTATCCTTGGTATGTAATTATTCCATCTCCCCAAATCATGAAACAAATTCTATTAATAAAGGCTCTTTGT
>JASBSE010000149.1 GCA_030149115.1 Winogradskyella sp.
GCTGCTAAAAAGTACGAGCACTTAAGAAAAGGATATGTTGGTTCTATGCTCAATGTTAGAGGTGTTGAGGATGTAATGAAGGTGCAAAAAATAGCTGTTGAAGAAACCAGACTTGGTATTCCATTGATTATTGGGTTTGATGTTATCCATGGTTATGAAACTTTAAGTCCAATTCCGCTTGCAGAATCTGCAAGTTGGGATTTGGAAGCAATAGAGAGATCTGCAGAAGTGGCAGCCGAAGAGGCTGCTGCTGCAGGTATTAACTGGACATTTGCTCCAATGGTAGATATTTCTAGAGATGCACGTTGGGGAAGAGTCATGGAAGGTGCAGGAGAAGATCCTTTTTTAGGTTCTAAAATTGCTGTAGCTAGAATCAATGGTTTTCAGGGAGATGATTTATCAGATCCAAAAACTATTGCTGCTTGTGCAAAGCATTTTGCAGGTTATGGTTTTTCAGAATCTGGAAGAGATTATAACACTGTAGATGTAGGAACTTCAACACTATACAATACAATTTTTCCGCCTTTTGAAGCTTCTACAAAAGCAGGCGTAAGAACGTTTATGAATTCTTTTAATGAGTTAAATGGAGTGCCAGCCACAGGAAATAAATTTCTTCAAAGAGATATTCTAAAAGAAAAATGGAAGTTTGATGGTTTTGTGGTTTCAGATTGGGGCTCAATTGCAGAAATGATAGCCCACGGCCATGCAAAAGATGGAAAGCAGGCTGCAGAAATAGCTGCAAATGCTGGTTCTGATATGGATATGGAATCTTACATGTATGTTGAAGAATTGGCAGAATTGGTTAAAGAAGGAAAGGTAGATGAAAAGCTAATTACAGATGCTGCAAGACGAATTCTAAGAGTGAAATTTGAGTTAGGCTTGTTTGATGATCCTTATAAATATTGTGATGTAGATAGAGAAAAAGCAACAATAGGAAAGCAAGAAATCCATGATGCTGTTTTGGATATGGCACAAAAATCTGTAGTGTTATTAAAAAATGAAAACAATCTACTTCCCTTAAAAAAGGAAAACCAAAAAATAGCAGTGATTGGTGCTTTGGCTAATGATAAAACAAGTCCTCTGGGAAGTTGGAGAATTGCTGCAAAAGATGAAACTGCTGTGTCTGTTCTAGAAGGGTTAGAACAATATAGCGGAAACCAAATCACTTATGCCAAAGGTGCAGATTTGTCAACTGGAGAAAATACTTTTGCCAGAGAGTTGACTATTAATACAACTGATAAATCAGGTTTTGCTAAGGCTAAATCTGCTGCTAAAACGGCAGATGTAGTAATTATGGTTTTAGGCGAGCATGGTTTTCAGAGTGGCGAAGGAAGAAGTAGAACCGAAATTGGTTTGCCAGGTGTTCAGCAAGAGTTATTAGAAGAAGTTTATGCCGTAAATAAGAATATAGTTTTAGTGCTTAATAACGGAAGACCATTAGCGCTTCCTTGGGCAGATGAAAACATTCCTGCAATAGTTGAGGCATGGCATTTAGGTACCCAAAGCGGAAATGCTATAGCAAGAGTGCTTTATGGAGATTACAATCCAAGTGGAAAATTACCAATGAGTTTTCCTAGAGATGTAGGACAACTGCCACTATATTACAATTATAAAAGTACAGGTAGACCAAATGAACCATCGCCAGGTGAGGTGTTTTGGTCGCATTATATGGATGAAAGCAATACACCTTTGTACCCTTTTGGTCATGGCCTAAGCTATTCAAAATTTGTTTACTCAGACTTGGCAATTACAGCAAATGATGCTGAAAAAGAAATAATGGTGACTTTCAATCTTAAAAATGAAAGTAAAGTGAAAGGCAAGGAAGTGGCACAATTATACATTCAAGATTTATTCGCAAGTGTTACAAGGCCAGTAAAAGAGTTAAAAGGATTTGAGTTAGTAGAGTTAGATGCAGGTGAGCAAATTACAATTGAAATGACACTAACAAAAGACGAACTAGGGTTTTATGACAATCAAGGAAATTTTATAGTAGAGCCAGGTGATTTTAAAGTATTTGTTGGCGGAAGTTCCAAAACAGTTTTAGAAGATAAATTTGATTTACAATGGGATATAAGTCAATAATTACAATCTTATTCATAACAACTCTTCTTTCGTGTCAAACGGAGGAAGAGGTGTTGTTTTTTGAAGACTTTTCTGGAACAAGTTTAAATATGACCACGTGGAATTATGAATTGGGAGATGGTTGCCCAAATTTATGTGGTTGGGGAAATAATGAAAGACAAGTTTACACCAAAGAGAATGTTGAGGTAAAAGATGGAAGCTTGATTATTACAGCAACCAAAGATTCTACATCCTATTTTTCTGGAAGGATTACAACCAAAGATAAATTTGAGTTTCAATATGGTACCATAGAAGCAAGAATGAAACTGCCAGAAGGTGGTGGTTTATGGCCAGCGTTTTGGATGCTAGGTAGTAATATTGGTGAGGTAGGTTGGCCAAAATCAGGCGAGATTGATATTATGGAGTATGTTGGTAAAAATCCACACGAAATACATACAACATTACACACTCAAGATAGTCATGGTAAGTCAATAAATACTAAAATTTCAACTGTTAATGATATAGAAAAAGGCTTTCATACTTATAAAGCTAAGTGGACAAAAGAGAGCATTACATTCTATATAGATAGCAATGAGGTTTATGTTTTTAATCCTAAAGAAAAGAATGAAAATACGTGGCCATTTGATCAGCCATTCTATATTTTAGTTAACATGGCAATAGGTGGTAACTTTGGTGGACCAGAAGTAGATGATAATATATTTCCAAAACAATTTGAAATTGACTATATTAAGGTTGTAAAAAACTAAATACATAATATATGAAACAATTTTACTTTATTTTATTATTAATCGGGACGACTGTTTCTGCGCAGAACAATATTACATTTAGCGTAGATATGTCTGGACAAACTTTTACGCAACCTTATGTTAGTGGAAGTTTTAACTCTTGGAGTGGAGATTCTAATGCTTTAACAAATGTTGGAGGTGATATTTGGGAAGCAACATTGTCATTGCCAGATGGTGAATATGAGTATAAATTCACTTATGATAATTGGGCAGGTCAGGATGCTTTTTCTCAAGGAGATGTTTGTACAATTACTAATTATGGAAATCATAATAGAAGACTTGTGGTTGATGGATCTGATATGGTTTTACCTACTGCACCTTTTAGTGCTTGTTTAGAAAACACCACTGGGCCATCATCCTTTACCGTTGACTTTGTTGTAGATATGTCTGGTTATGGCGGTTCTTTCACTAATGTCAATATTAATGGTGAAAACTATAACGGACAAGGTTTCGGAAACTGGTGTGGAGATTGTGGTAATACATTAACAGATATGGGAGGAGGTTTGTATGGTACTACATTGACTTTAGAAGAGTATTCTTATCAATTCAAAATTACAGTTGATGGTTGGACAGATCAAGAAAATTTCTCACCAGGTGATCCATATACTGCAACAGATGGGACCTATACCAACAGATATATTCAGATCAATGAAGATAAAACTGTTAATTTGGAATGGAATGTTGCAGGGCAGGAAACTTTAGATATTGAAACGGTTAATAATGATAGGTTTATGGCATATCCAAACCCAACTCAAGGAGATTGGAAATTATCAGGGTCAAGTATTATAAATAATGTAACTGTTTATGATATTTTAGGTAAACAAGTATTGTTGATGACACCAAACTCAGATGAAGTTATTTTAGATGCCTCATCGTTAAAAACTGGAGTTTATATGGCTAAAATTGAAGGCCAAAAGGGAACTAAAACAATTAAGTTAGTTAAAAATTAATAGCGAATCTAATTAATAGAAAGAAGAAAGAGCGTATTTTTACAATACGCTCTTTTTTATTTAACTAAAAAATAATCTATGACTACTTTAAAAGAACTAGCAAAACTCTTAAATATTTCGGTATCAACAGTGTCAAAAGCCCTGAATGACAGTCATGAAATTAGTGAAATTACCAAAAGAAGGGTTAATGAATTAGCAGATAAGCTTAATTATAAACCCAATCGTATAGCGCAACAATTAAAGAGCAATAGAACAAAAACTATAGGTGTAATTCTGCCAACGGTAACAAATCCTTTTTTTGCAGAGGTTCTACATGGTATAGAGACAAGTGCTACAAAACATAAGTACGATATTATAGTGTGTCTGTCAGACGAATCTTTAACTAAGGAACGACGTAGTATAGAATTGTTGTCTAATGGAAGTGTAGATGGATTTATAATTGCTGTAGCTAGAGAAAGTCAGGTAGAAGAGCAAACAACTCACATAAATACAGCCATTAGTAATAAGATACCTGTCTTGATGTTTGATAGGGTTGTTAATGAAATTTTATGCGATAAAGTAGTAGTAGATGATTTTCAATCTGTACATGAAGCTACAGAGTACTTAATCAAAAAGGAAAACAGAAAGCATATTTTATTGGTAAGTAATATAGAAGAACTTAGTGTGGGTAAGTTAAGAATTAAAGGTTATCAAAAAGCTATTGAAGATGCTAATTTGAAATCTAATATTTTAAAACTAAGTAAAGTTGATGATGTGGAAAAGCACATACATAATTACCTTAAAAATCACCCAGAAACAGACGCTATAGTTTCAATAGATCATATAACAGGAATTATTGCAATTAATATGGCAAAGAAAATAGGAAAAGATATTCCTAAAGATTTATCCGTAATAGGATTTGGATACGAGCACACTCAGCTTTTGTCTAGTCCAAAAATTTCAATAGTGCACCAAAAAGCTTATGAAATAGGGGAGATGTCTATAAAATTACTAATTGATAATTTACAATCAGAACATCATAAAATAGAAACTATTGTAGTGCCAAGTGAGCTTAAGCTTGGAGAATCTACAAAATAGAGCAATAAAAAAAGCCTGATGAAAATTCAGGCTTTTTATTTATATAAAAGATAATCTAATTAATCTTTTGTCTATAATATATTTTAGTTGTCTCCGCCATCAACTTCATCAACTGCATCATCTACAGCGTCAACAGCTTCTTTACTTTCTTCAACAACGTTATCCATGGCCTTTCCGGCTTTTTCCATAGCGCCTTCAGTTTCTTTTTCAACCTTGTCTACTGTTTCTTCAGCTTCTTTTTTAGTCTCTCTACAAGAGTTTAATGATAGACCTAAAAATGCAACTAAGGCTAAACTTAATACAACTTTTTTCATTTTTATAGTTTTTGAGTTAATTGTTGTTAATACACTAATTTAATAATTTAAATGAGATTTTAATAAAATTTCAAACTTTATTAATAGTGTAGCTTTAGTTATATACGTATAAATTCTAATATTTGGATGACAGCTCCTTTATTTTCTTTAATGTAATTTCTATTGATTGAACCTTGATTTTTTCTATGAGATTTATCTGAAATTAAAGTTTTAAAAGCTGAATTAAATTCTGTCTGTGTTGATACAGAGGTCACTCCGCCCAGTTTGATAAGTGCGTTAGCTTCTGGGAATTTGCTATGGTTTTTTCCAATGATTATAGGAACACCAAATACTGCTGGTTCTAAAATGTTATGTAAACCAGTTGTTCCAGCTGCACCACCAACATAAACAATATCTGCATAACTATAAACTCGGCTTAGGTAACCAATAGTATCTAAGATGAAAACACTATAATTTGAAAGATTTTTTTTATTAGACAATTCAGAAAAGCAAATAGACTTAACCTTTATTTGAGATTTTAGAGACTCTATATAACTAGGTTTAATATTGTGTGGGGCAATTATAACTTTTACCTTCTCAAAGTCTAGTGTATTAATGTAGTCCATGTAAAGTTTATCATCTTCTGGCCAAGTACTGCCAAAAACAATACATAATCTATCTTGCTTGAAATCTTCAATAAAATCTACTGAATTATCAATTTTTAATTGATTGTTCACTCGGTCAAATCTTGTGTCTCCAGAAACAGAAACATCATTGTAGCTAATGCTTTCTAACAGTATTTTAGAGGCTTCATTTTGAGTAAAAACGTGATCAAAAGCAAATAGCGCTTTTTTCATAAAGCCTCCATACCAATTAAAGAAAGCTTGCTTTTCTCTAAAGATAGCTGAAATAAGTATGGCTTTGTGTTTTCTCTTTTTTAATTGGTTTAAGAAATTTGGCCAAATCTCATACTTTACAAAAATGGTATAGTCAGGATTTACAATATTTAAGAATCTTCTTGCATTTGCTTTGGTGTCTAATGGCATGTAAACCACAACATCTGCAATCTTAGAGTTTTTTCTAACCTCGTAACCCGAAGGCGAAAAAAATGAAAGTACCACTTTATGGTTTGGGTGCTTCTTCTTTAAAGCTTCAAAAACTGGGAGGCCTTGTTCATATTCACCTAAAGAAGCGGCATGAAACCAAAATGTTTTGTCATTGCGATTTATATGCTTTTCTAGGGTTTTGAATGTTTTGCGTCTTCCAATAACACCTAGTTTTAGCTTAGGATTAAAAAGCGCTAACAGATTAAGCACAAAACTTGCAATGTAAATTCCTAAAGAATAAAGTAGTTTCAACATAAAAAGTTTGTGCTAAAATACATTTCTTTCAGTTAAAATGCATTGGCTTAGCAGTTACAATTTTGTATTTTCGCCTAGAGCATTTTTTAGAATGCATTTCAGAACACATATAATCCTTCACGGAATGAAAAAAATACAAATGGTTGACCTTCAGAGTCAATACGCAAAAATAAAAGATGTTGTAGATCCTTCAATTCAAGAAATTTTAGAAAGTGCAGCATTTATAAACGGACCAAAGGTTCATCAATTTCAGAAAAACTTAGAAGATTACCTTGGTGTAAAACATGTCATCCCTTGTGCTAACGGAACAGATGCACTACAAATTGCAATGATGGGTTTGGGACTTAAACCAGGCGATGAAGTTATTACTGCAGATTTTACCTTTGCTGCAACGGTAGAGGTAATTGCTTTATTGCAGTTGACACCAGTTTTAGTAGATGTAGATCCAATAACTTTTAATATTGACGTAGAAGCTATTGAGAAGGCTATTACACCAAAGACTAAGGCTATTGTTCCTGTTCATTTATTTGGCTTAGCTGCTGATATGGATGCGATAATGGCTCTGGCAAAAAAACACAATCTTTATGTAATTGAAGACAATGCGCAAGGAATAGGTGCTAGCTATACACATAAAGATGGCTCAAAAACTAAAACAGGTGCTATTGGCCATGTAGCTTCAACATCATTTTTTCCTTCTAAGAACTTAGGTTGCTACGGTGACGGAGGTGCTATCTTTACAAATGACGATGATTTAGCACACATTATAAGAGGTATTGTAAATCATGGTATGTACGAAAGATATCATCATGATGTAGTTGGAGTAAATTCTAGATTAGACTCTATACAAGCGGCAGTTTTAGATGCAAAATTACCTCATTTAGATAGTTATAATGAAGCAAGAAGAAACGCAGCAAGAAAGTACACTGACGCGTTTAAGAATCATCCAAAAATCACAACTCCATCAGGTAATACAACTTGCGATGGTATATGTGATACTTGCGATTGTCACGTTTTTCATCAATATACTCTAAATTTAAATGATGTTGATAGAGATGCTTTAGTCAAGCATTTACAAGAAAATAATATTCCTTGCGGAGTCTATTACCCAATCCCTCTTCATTTACAGAAAGCTTACAGAGATGAGCGTTATAATGAAGACGATTTTAAAGTGACAAATCAGTTGGTTAGATCGGTGATTTCTCTACCAATGCATACAGAGTTAGATGATGAGCAAATTGAGTTTATTACATCCACTGTTCTTAATTTTATAAACCAAAACTAAAGGATGAAAGTATTAGTAACAGGTGGTTTAGGTTTTATTGGATCTCATACTGTTGTAGAGCTTCAAAATAAGGGTTTTGAGGTTGTAATTATAGATAACTTAAGTAATTCATCAATTGATGTTTTAGATGGAATAACTGCAATTACAGGTGTTAAACCACATTTAGAGAAAATAGATCTTAGAGAAAAGACTGATGTTGTTCAATTTTTTGAAAAGCATAAAGACATTGTTGGTGTTATTCATTTCGCAGCAAGTAAAGCTGTGGGTGAGAGTGTAAAAGAACCTTTAATGTATTATGAAAATAATATTGGTACGTTGGTATACATGCTACAATCTGTTTCTAAACTTGAAAAGCAGAATTTTATCTTTAGTTCATCCTGTACAGTATATGGTCAAGCAGATGAGCTACCTATTACTGAAAATGCACCAGTAAAACCTGCAGAATCTCCTTATGGTAATACTAAACAAATCGGTGAAGAAATTATTAGGGATACGTGTAAAATAAATGAAAAACTGAAGAGTATTGCATTAAGATATTTTAATCCTATAGGTGCACATCCTTCAGCAGAAATAGGCGAGTTGCCAATTGGTGTGCCTCAAAATTTGGTGCCATATATTACACAAACAGGAATAGGAATGCGAGAGCAATTATCTGTTTTTGGTGGAGATTATGAAACGCCAGATGGAACATGTGTTAGAGATTATATCCATGTGGTAGATTTAGCAAAAGCCCATGTTATAGCTTTAGAACGCTTATTAGAAGATAAGAATCTTGAGAATTACGAGGTATTCAATTTGGGGACGGGAAAGGGAAGTTCTGTTTTAGAAGCAATTCATTCTTTTGATAGGGTTTCAGGTAAAAAATTAAAATATCAGATTGTAGGAAGAAGGGAAGGCGACATTACTGCGGCTTATGCAGATACAACAAGAGCAAATGATGTTTTAGGTTGGAAAACAGAACTCAGTTTAGATGATGCTATGGCATCAGCATGGAAATGGGAGCAAAAAATTAGAAATAAATAAATTCAATAACTATGAAAACTCTACTCAGTATTTTGGCATTTGTATTTGCAACTGTTTTGTCAGCACAAAACACTTATCTGCATTGTGGAAAATTAATAGATACTGAGTCTGGTAAAGTGCTTGCTGAGCAGACAATTATAGTTTCAGGGAACAAAATAGTTTCAGTTGAAAAGGGTTATAAAACACCTAGTAATAATGAGGATACTGTTATAGATTTAAAATCTAAAACCGTAATGCCAGGTCTTATAGATATGCACGTGCATATTGAAAGTGAAACCAACCCAAAATCATATCTTGAAGGTTATACATTGAATGATGCCGATGTCGCTTTTAATTCTGTTCAATATGCAGAAGTCACTCTAATGAATGGTTTTACAACTGTTAGAGATTTAGGTGGTTCAGGAGTTAATGTATCTCTAAGAAATGCAATAAATGCAGGAAAAGTAAAAGGCCCAAGAATTTTTACGGCAGAAAAAGCTTTGGCTACAACTGGTGGCCATGCAGATCCTACAAATGGTGCTAGTAGAGAATTAATGGGTAATCCTGGGCCAAAGGAAGGAGTAGTCAACGGAGTGGATGATGCCAAAAAAGCAGTAAGACAGCGTTATAAAAATGGTGCTGACTTAATTAAAATAACGGCAACAGGAGGTGTGCTGAGTGTTGCAAAAAGTGGTCAAAATCCACAATTCACTGTTAAAGAAATTAAGGCTATTTGCGAAACAGCTAAAGATTATGGATTTCATGTTGCGGCACATGCTCATGGAGATGAAGGTATGCAAAGAGCCATTTTAGGAGGTGTAAAAACTATTGAGCATGGCACTTTGATGAGTGATGAAACTATGGAACTTATGAAAAAGCATGATGTTTACTTAGTTCCAACCATTACAGCAGGAAAATTCGTGTCAGATAAAGCTAAAATAAAAGGCTATTATCCTGAAGTTGTTGTGCCAAAGGCCTTGGATATTGGGCCAAAGATTCAGGATAT
>JASBSE010000150.1 GCA_030149115.1 Winogradskyella sp.
TTTTTCATCCCTTAAATAACCAGGACTTACTACCTTAACTTGCTTCCCTTCTACAATGGCTTCTACACCTTTGCCTGTAATAGCATTAAAATTTTCTGGATTTGGAATTGCAACCTTATTTTCCTTAACTTTTTTGATAATCCCAACAGCTATTGGGTGTTCAGAACTTTGTTCCAATGCACTTGAAAGTCTTAAAATTTCTTCTGATGAATAAGACGGATGTACAGATTCTATTCTGGTAACACCAAAATCACCTTTGGTTAATGTTCCTGTTTTATCAAAAAGCAAAGCTGAAATTTTTCTGGATTCTTCAAACGCAGTTCTATTTCGGATAAGCAATCCATTTTGAGCAGATACTGCCGTAGAAATCGCAACCACCAATGGAATAGCAAGACCAAGTGCATGCGGACAGGCAATAACCATAACGGTAACCATTCTTTCTAAAGCATAAACAAACGGAAAGCCTAAAATCAACCATACTGCTAATGTTCCAAAACCAATAGCCAAAGCGATATAGGTTAACCATTTTGCAGCCCTATCTGAAAGGTTTTGCATCTTGGATTTGGTTTTTTGTGCTTCTTCAACCATTTTGATAACCTTGTTGAGATAGCTATCCTTTCCAGTATGTTCAACTTTTACTTTTAAGGTACTATTACCATTTACCGAACCACCAATAACCTTATCGTTTTCATCTTTTTTTACAGGTTTAGATTCACCTGTGAGCATAGATTCATTTAGGTAACTGGAACCGTCTACTATTATTCCGTCAGCCGGAACTTTTTCACCTGGTTTTACCAAAATCACATCATCCTTCAGTAAATCTTCGAGAGGGATGTCTTCTATGGTGTCGCCTTTTACCCTATGCGCTTCTGCAGGCATCATACTCACCAACAACTGTAAGGCTTTTGACGCACCTAACACACTTTTCATTTCTATCCAATGGCCAAGCAACATTATGGCTATAAGTGTTGATAGTTCCCAGAAAAAGTCTTCACCTCTTAAACCAAAAACGGTAGCAGTACTATAAAAATATGCTACAGAAATTGCCATAGAAATCAAAGTCATCATTCCTGGTGCACCTTTTTTGACTTCAGACCAAAACCCTTTTAAAAATGGCCAACCACCATAAAAATATACAACAGTGGAAAGTGCAAAAAGGATGTATGGATTTCCTGGAAGTAAAAATTCATAACCAAAAAATTTCTGAATCATTGGCGAGAAAAACAATATGGGAATGGTAAGCACAAGTGTTACCCAAAACCGTTTTCTAAAGTCTGCAATCATCATTTTATGATGGTCGTGACCCATTTGACCGTGTCCCGGATTATGACCTGAATGGTCTCCATCTCCATGATTCATTTTAGAGTGGTCTTCTTTTTTGTGTTTCTTCTTTGAATGGTCCATTTTAGAATGGTCCATTTCTTCGTGATTGTGATGTTCGTGATTTTCCATTATTGTCTTGTTTAAGTGTTATTGTAATTTTTTTCTCATAGCTTCCGAAATGTTTTCGGCATAGACGCCATAGGCATCTACCAAAAGTCCTTTAATCCCATTTTTTGATGAAATAGCATAAAGCACACTATTATCGTCGGTACTGCTCATACCCTCAAAACGATGCATCTCGTCAACATTAAAATCTTCTGGGTGTATTTCAATTTTTAGTGAGGCACACTCCAAACATTCTGGTTTTAGGTTAAAATCGTATGTATAACCTTTTCGCTGTAAATCGTTTATTGCTTCTGAAAGGGTGTCGTAATTGTTCATTTTTATTTTATTTATAAGTCATTGTAAAATAACTATTATCTTCTTCTGTAAATTTCTGAAAGGTCAATAAACCATTCCCGTTTAATTTTTCGTTGACGGTATAGTTGAGTTGCTTAATGCGAATGCCCCAAGCATAAGCCTTAATATTTATTTTTGAATTAATGTTGGTTTTGTTGTCCTTCAATGTTCGGTCGTAAATCTTTATGATGCTTTTTGAACCAAAAAAATCCAGCAGTCCTGAATCAAAAGTCATTTCCAATTCTATATCTTCAAG
>JASBSE010000160.1 GCA_030149115.1 Winogradskyella sp.
ATAGCTACAGTGCCTTTTACAAGTTTGTAGATGTAATAGAGTAGAATAGCAACCAAGAAAACATCTACAAAGTCTATAAATCTAAATTCCCAAAGTTGTAAGTTTTCCAAGGTTAGTGCTTTTTGCTAATTTAATAATTTATTACAATTAGGTGCATTAGACCTAACAGGTTTTTAAAACCTTGTAGGTCTTTTTTATGTTAATAAATGAATTCTTCAGTCTCAATTATATACATTTTTGAATCAATTTTTTCGAGGTTGAATTTTATCCAAATATATTCTTGAAATGATAATGAATTTGAAAAGTGCAATTTTATTTTGGTTGTATTGCCCATTGTAGGATTTTCAATAAGATATTTTAAATATTCAAAAAATAAGGGTTTCTTGGCTTCAGCATTGAGAATAGATGCTCTCTGAGAAATAATGTAAGTGTTCTTTTTAAAACCAAATTTTAAATCTAGATTTATATAATGAATGCCAGAAAGGGATTTAAATAAACTTGTAGAGTCTTTAATAAAATTATTATAATAGGATTTATCTTTTATTTTTAAAGACGTCTTTATATCTATATTTTTTTTACTCGCAATGTAATTAACATCAGTAAACTCAATAAACCCCAAATTCTTAATGCTCGTATCATTGCAAGTAAAGTAATTCTTAGCATTTTCATTTTTATGTATAGATTCTTTTTTGCGTTTGTTTTGCAAATATTGAATATGCGGTATAGCTTGTTTTAACGTTAAACGTTTATCGACATTAACCAACCAATTTGTGGTGCCAATAAGGTTTTTTCTATTAAAAAGGGTAGAGTCGGGTTGGGTTTTATCATAAAAAATGTAAGCAGGTGAAACGTCTAAGACTTCTGTGATTTTAGCATTTTCAATTTCGGGTAGTTGTAATACACGTTCGTTGTTGCAACTTAAGATTATTGTAATTACGAGGAAGTATATAAGTTTCTTCATTTAATTTTTAGATAATTGATTGTACAACGTCACACATTCCACAGCTTCTTTAACATCGTGCACTCTCAGAATTTTTGCGCCTTTTTGCAAAGCAACCATGTGCAGTGCTGTTGTGCCATTGAGTGCATTTTCGGATGTGGTATTTAAAGTTTTGTAAATCATGGATTTTCTTGAAACACCTGCTAAAATGGGTTTGTCTACAATTTGAAGTAGTTTCATATGGTTAAGTAGCTCGTAATTTTGGTCTAGGGTTTTAGCGAAGCCAAAACCAGGATCTATAATAATATCGTTGATTTTTGCAGCATGCGCTTTTGTAATACGTTCAGCAAAATAGCTGTTGATGTCTTTTACTAAATCATCATAATCAGTTTGCTGCTGCATGGTTTTAGGATTGCCTTTCATGTGCATCATTATGTAAGGCACACTAAGCTGCCCAACAGTTGCAATCATATTTTCGTCTAAATGACCAGCCGAAATATCATTAATAATTGCCGCTCCCGCTTCAATACTTTTTTTTGCCACTTCACTTCTAAAGGTGTCAATAGAAATTAAAGTTTTAGGATAATGTTTCAGAATAAGTTGTACAACAGGAACCACACGATTTAGTTCTTCATTCTCTGAAACAAAATCAGCACCAGGACGCGAGCTATAACCGCCAATATCTATAAAAGTAGCACCTTCGTTCAGCATGGTTTCAACCTGTTTTAAAATGGAAGATTCATTTTTGTATTGTCCACCATCATGAAAAGAGTCTGGAGTCACGTTAAGGATTCCCATCACTTTGGGTGTAGAGATGTCAATAAGTTGGCCTTTGCAGTTTATGGTCATGTCGGAGTTGTGAAATTTCATTTTTAAAAGTTCAAAGTTAACATATTCATAAACTTTAAAGCCCTCAATAAATGAATGAAGACAGAACTTTGAACTTTAAACTAAATAAGCGAAATTTACAGAAATTTTTACGGAATTATATGCAAGATACATCAAAACAATACGATGCTGTTATAGAAAAGTGCAGAACACTTTTTATAAATAAAATGAGTGACTACGGAAGTGCGTGGAGAATCTTAAGATTACCATCGCTTACCGATCAGATTTTTATAAAAGCACAACGTATTAGAGGTTTACAAGAAAACGATGTAAGAAAAGTAGATGAAGGAGAAGTAAGCGAGTTTATTGGTATTATAAACTATTGTGTTATGGCATTAATTCAGTTAGAAAAAGGTGTTGTAGAGCAGCCAGATATGAATACGGAAGAAGCTACAAAACTCTATGACGAGAAAGTTGTATTAACCAAGGAATTAATGATGAACAAAAACCATGATTATGGTGAAGCTTGGAGAGATATGCGTGTAAGCTCGTTAACCGATTTAATTTTGCAGAAATTACTACGCGTTAAACAAATTGAAGATAACGCAGGTAAAACAATTGTAAGCGAAGGTATAGATGCTAATTATCAAGATATGATAAATTATGCCGTTTTCGCAATGATTCATTTGGGTGAATCTGAGTCTAATTAGAAAGAATTTTTCATGAAATATTTTATCAACTTTTCTAGAATTGCTGTTGGAAGTTTATTTATAATTTCTGGTTTAATAAAGTGTAATGATTCTATAGGTTTTTCTTATAAACTGAATGATTATTTTGCTCAAGATGTATTAAACCTAGAGTTTTTAATTCCATATTCATTGATTTTGGCAGTAATGATTTGCGTTGTCGAGATCGTGCTCGGTGTTGCGCTAATTTTTGGATTTAAACCCAAGCTTACATCATCTTTGGTGTTGTTAATGATGCTCTTTTTTACTTGGTTAACTTGGTATACTTCGAGCTGTATTTCAGAGAGAGATGTCGTAACACAAATGGGTGAAGAATTTAACAGAAACTGTGTAGAGGATTGTGGCTGTTTTGGAGATGCTTTAAAGCTAAAACCTATTGAGTCGTTCTATAAGGATTTAGTATTGTTGCTCTTTGCAATCCCACTATTTATAGCAAGTTTTAAAAAATCAATTAAAGAAAATACAAAAAAAGAAGATTGGATTTATTGTGGTTTTTCAATGGTTTTACTACTGTTGTTCAATTTGATTTTTACTAAATGGTGGTTCTCTTTATTATTTGCACTAGTACTGTTTGTTGCAGTATACCTTGTAAAAAATAAAATGAAAAACCAATGGTTGTCTCTATTGGCAGCATATATGATTTCACTTGGATTTACATGGTACTGTTTAGAGAATTTGCCTGTAAAGGATTTTAGACCTTACAAAATTGGAGCAAATATTACGGAAGGAATGATTATTCCTGAAGATGCAGCAAAACCTGTGATGGAATATACGTGGATCTTTAAGGTAGATGGAGAAGAGAAAAAGATTACAACTGATGGGAGTTTTCCAAGTGTTGAAGGTGGTGAATATGTTGGTCTAGATGGTAATCCTAAAGTAATTGAAGAGGGTTATACTCCACCAATTCAAGATTTTTCTATTGAGACTGTAGATGAAAACTTAACCTCATATTTCTTGCAAAAAGAAAAGTTAGTATTTATTACAATGTATAATATAGCCACTTCAGAAGCTGACGGTCTTGCCAAGTTGAAATCTTTTACTGATGAGGCCATGAAAAAAGGATATACAGTAATAGGATTAACTTCTTCTGGTGAAGATGCGAAACAAAAAGTGAAACAAGATTATAACTTAAATTTTGATTTCTATCTATGCGATGAAAAGGTGATTAAAACTATTGTGCGATCTAATCCTGGAATTGTTATTCTAGAAAAAGGCACAATAATGAACAAAGCACATTGGAACGATATTGAGGATATAGAACTGTAATTTTTGATAAGATATTTTGTAAATAAACTATTCTATGCATTCATCACCTTATTAGGTGTAGTCACAGTTATTTTCTTTTTATTTACTATTCTTCCAGGTGATCCTGCAAAGATGATGTTAGGTCAAAATCAAACGGCAGAACAGGTAGAAGCCGTAAAACACAAATACGGATTTGATAAACCTATAGGAACACAATACTTATACTATCTCAATGACTTGTCTCTAATTTCTTTTCATTCCAACAGCTCTGAAGATTACACATATTTAAGTACAAATAAGTACAATGCAGCAAAGCTGTTTACAATCGGAAATACGACAGCGGTTGTAAAAACACCTTACTTAAGAGAATCATTTACCAAACAAGGAAAGAAAGTAACAGATGTTATTGGAGAAACTATTCCAAACACTTTTGTATTGGCAGTTTCAGCTATTATAATTGCCATTATTCTTGGGATTATCTTCGGAATTATTTCAGCATTATATAGAGATACTTGGATAGATAAAACCATACAGATTTTAAGTACGTTCGGTATGAGTGTACCTTCTTTTTTCAGTGCGATTCTTTTTGCTTGGTTATTTGGTTTTGTGTTGCATAAATACACTAATCTAGAAATGACAGGAAGCCTTTATGAATTAGATGATTTTGGTGAAAAAATGACCATAAAATGGAAAAACTTAATCCTACCAGCTGTTGTATTAGGTATTCGTCCATTGGCAGTTGTGATTCAGTTAATGCGAAATTCACTTTTAGATGTGATGAGCCAAGATTATATAAGAACAGCAAGAGCTAAAGGGCTGAGCGAATTTAACGTAATAAAAAATCATGCTGTAAAAAATGCCTTAAACCCTGTAGTTACAGCAATATCAGGTTGGTTTGCGTCAATGTTAGCTGGTGCTGTTTTTGTGGAGTACATTTTTGGATGGAATGGCTTAGGAAAAGAAATTGTTAATGCATTGAATACTTTAGATTTACCAGTAATAATGGGTTCTGTTTTGGTTATTGCCATTGTGTTTATAACCATAAACATTTTAGTAGATATTGTATACGCTTGGCTAGACCCTAGAGTGAAACTCTCTTAACAAATAGATGATGTTTGTCATCTGCTAATGTGCTTTATTATCTTATTTTTGTAGTCTTCAAACTAAAGTAGAATCAATTTATAAAATCATGAGAAAACATATTGTTGCTGGTAACTGGAAAATGAATAACGGTTTAGTTCAAACAGAAACCTTAATTACAGAGTTAAAAAAGCAAGAAAAAACATCAGATGCTGAGGTAATGATTGCACCAACATTTACCAATTTGTGGCACGCGTTTGAGGCGACAAGACAATATGATATAGAAGTGATTGCTCAAAATATGCACTTTGCAGAAAATGGTGCCTACACTGGCGAAATTAGTGCAGGTATGCTGAAGAGTGTTGGTATTAAAACAGTTATTCTTGGGCACAGCGAACGTAGAGCTTATTTTAATGAAACTGACGAGGCTTTAGCTAAAAAGGTTGATGCAGCTTTAGAAAACGAGATGAGAGTTATCTTTTGTTTCGGCGAAGAATTATCCGACCGTAAAGCAGGTAATGAAGAAACAGTTGTGGAGAACCAAATTAAAAATGCATTATTTCATTTAGGTGCAGATGCGTATAAGCATATTGTTTTAGCATATGAGCCTGTTTGGGCAATAGGTACAGGTGAAACTGCTTCACCAGAGCAAGCGCAAGATATGCATGCATTTATCAGAAAAACTTTAGCTGAAAAGTATGGTAAAGACGTTGCGGAATCTGTATCTATTTTATATGGTGGAAGTGTAAAGCCAAACAACGCTAAAGAGATTTTTTCTAAGCCAGATGTAGATGGAGGTCTTATTGGAGGAGCTTCACTTAAAGCAGAAGACTTCTTTGCCATCGTAAATGCATTTTAATTAAGGGTTTTCCCTGAATTTCATAATCCCTAAAATCCCCTGATAATTTTTTTTAAGGTTTGATTTAGCTTGCAACTAGTTAATTTTAAAACAATTAGTTATGAGAACTCAAGCCTTTTTAAAGATGTTAGTTGTGTTGTTAGGTCTTACCTTATTTAGCTTTAGATGTAATCCAGATGATGGTCCAATACTAGCCGAAGGAGATGAAGAAGGACCAATAATATCTATTGTTAACCCAGATAATAACGATCTTTTCTATACCGATGGCGGTGTAGATACGCCAGACTATGTTGTTATCGAGGCTAATGCTACAGATGATTCTACTATAAGTATTGGTTCGGCAACAGTTTATAACAGTTCCGGGCAAGAAGTGTACTACTACGAGGAAACCTCAAGTACACAAAATGGTGCGTCTATAACAACCATATATACCTCCTTTAGAACTTTAAATCCAAATAATTATTCAATTGTTATTGAGTTTGAAGATGCTTTAGGCAATAGCACATCACTTACTAGAAATGTTACTTGCGAATATTCAGAACCAGCAGACTCTGATAATTAAAATCTATAATCCTAATTTAATAAGCTTTAGTTGTAGGGAACTGAAGTTGGCATCCACAATTTTGTGGATGTCTTTTTTAAGGGTTTTCCCTGAATTTTAAAATCCCTAAAATGCCCTCAAGGAAATTTTAACAGGTAAAAGTACCTTGTCTCTCTAGTTTCATTTAAATAGTTATACTAATGAAAGCATATATTTCCCTTGTCATTTGCTTGTTTTCAATCACCGTTTTTGCTCAAGTTGGAGTTAATACGACTAGTCCCAATGCCCTTTTAGATATTAGTACTACAAATCCGAGTGCACCCAGTAGTACAGATGGTTTATTAATTCCCAAAATAGACGAATATCCAACTATAAATCCTACAGTATTACAGGATGGAATGTTAGTTTACGCCACAGGAAACGGAAGTGTTGCCAAAGGCTTTTATTATTGGGATAATAATACAACCTCTTGGATTTCTTTTACAGGAGCAACTATTGAAAAAATTGACGATTTATTAGATGGAAAATCGGATAACGATGGAACAGATGATGGCTCTTCAATTTTTTTAGGGATAAACGCAGGTGCTAATGATGATGAATCCAACAACCATAATGTTGGTATTGGTCCTAATGCCTTAAGTCAAAATAGCACTGGAAGTAATAATACTGCAATTGGAAATGAAGCCATGATTTTCAATAGTACTGGATTTCAAAATACAGCTATAGGTCAAAAAGCGATGAATTTTAATACTTCTGGCATCAATAATACAGCCATAGGACATAAAGCCCTTAGAGATAATACAACTGGCGCCAATAATACAGTCCTGGGTGTTAGTGCAGGAGAGAACTTAGTTGGTAGTAGTAATGTTGTATTGGGTTACTATGCTGGCTATAATTCTACAGGTGACTATAATGTGTTTTTAGGAGCTCTTGCGGGTTATACGGAAACAAATAACAATCGTTTATACATAGAAAATTCAACAAGTTCTAGCCCGCTGATTTATGGTGAGTTTGATACTAACTTTTTAAGAGTGAATGGAGATTTTGAAGTTGAAAAAACTACAAGTGCAAGTGCAATAGTAGTAACACCATTTGGCTATCAATCGTCTTTAAAACTATTTGAAAGAGGAACAGGTGGAGATTATGGTTTTGAATTTCAATACGATGGTTCACCAGATAAATTATACTTATGGTCAAGAACCTTTGCTGGTAATGAAGGTATACGAATGACTTGGCTAAAAGATGGAAGAGTAGGAATGAATGACACTGCACCAGATGCCAGATTAGATATTGAAGCTATAAATCAAGCTACACCAAACAATACCGATGGTATTTTAATTCCTAGAGTTGATGCATTTCCCGTAACGGATCCTGGCGCCAACCAAAATGGAATGTTAGTGTTTTTAACTTCAGATAATTCATTTTATTATTGGAAGAATAGTACAGCATCTTGGCAAAAAGTAAATGTAGAACGTATCAACGATTTAGCAGACGGTAAATCTGATAATGATGGATCAGATAATGGATCATCTATTTTTTTAGGAGTTAATGCGGGTGCTAATGATAACCAAACAGCTAATAACAATGTTGGTATTGGATATAACACACTTCAAAATAATGTTTCAGGATCAGCAAATACAGCCGTTGGTAGTACAGCTTTGTTGAGTAATACTTCGGGTAGTAATAATTCAGCTTTTGGAAGAAGAGCATTGTACTCAGCAACAACAGGTTCTGGTAATTCGGCTTTCGGAAGCCAATCTTTGGAGTCAAATACAACAGGTTATTCTAATGTAGCTTTCGGTTATCAGTCTTTAACAAGTAATACAACGGGTTATTATAATACCGCTATTGGTTACGAAGCTTTGGAGAGCAACACTACAGGAAATTATAATACAGCATTAGGATATGAGGCGTTGTCAAGTAGTAGTGGATCTGATAATAATACAGCTTTTGGGTATCAATCTTTAGAAGCTAATACTACAGGCGAAAATAATTTAGCAATTGGTGGTAATGCTCTACAAGATAATACGAGTGGAAACTCAAATATTGCAATAGGTGTAAACGCTCTTAGTAGTAATACAACAACAAGCAATAACCTTGCAATAGGTGATTCAGCACTTTTAAATAATACTACAGGATCATATAATATATCTATAGGAAATTCATCTTTACAAAGTAATACTACAGGATATGCCAATACTGCCTCAGGTTATGAAGCATTGTATAATAACACTACTGGATACGCTAATGTTGCTATAAGTTATGGTGCTTTATACTCTAATACAACTGGTCGTCATAATGTTGCAATAGGGTCAAGTGCTCTTCATAATAATACTTCAGGTGCTTATAATACAGCAATAGGTACATCGACTTCTATTTCTAACTCTATTTTTGATAATACTACTGCATTAGGTTATCAGGCTTCCCCAAATTCACCAAACCAAGTAAGGTTGGGTAATGCTAGTGTTGCTGTCATTGGTGGTTATGCCAACTGGTCTAATTTTTCAGATAGGAGGCTGAAAACAAACATTAAAGAAGACATTGTTGGTTTAGAGTTTATAAAAAAATTACGTCCTGTAAGTTATAATTACGATATGGATGCCATTGCGCGTTTTGAGAATACACCAGATAGTTTGCGTATTAGAGAAGCAGAACATTTAAAAGCTCAAGAAATTCAAACTGGTTTTATTGCGCAAGAAGTAGAACAAGCAGCACAAGAGGTTGGTTTTGATTTTCATGGTATAGTAAAACCTTATGATGCAAATGGAACTTATTCTTTAAGGTATGCTGAGTTTGTTGTTCCTTTGGTAAAAGCCATGCAAGAGCAACAAGACATCATTGAGGCTCAAGAAAAAGAATTAAAAGCATTACGTAGCGAAGTGGAAGCCATAAAGGCGCTTTTAAGAAAAGAATAAGATTATTAACTTACGGCTCAAAGCATTTTATGTTCAAACCTATAACATATTTTCTATTTTTTTTGTGTTTTAACCTATTTGCACAATCTAATACAATACAGGATAGTTTGTATAACATCCTGAAAGCAGAGTTAAATGATACTGTAAGGGCCAATACACATTACGAACTAGGTTGGTATCTAAAATTACAAGACTTGCCCTCTGCCAAATCCCATATGGATACAGCAATGAGGGTTTATGAACAATTAAAGTTACCACGTAAAATTGCTTTAAGCCATTTTCAATATTCGGTATTACATCGTCTTGCGGGCGATTATAATGAGGCTATTAAAGACCTCACTGCATACCAAAATTACGTTGAGAAAGTTAAGGATACAGCCAATTGGATTTTTTCTTATTACGAAAAAGGGGTTATTTATTCTCAACAAGGTGATTTACAGGCAAGCTTGGAGCAATTTTATGCGGCAAATAATTTGTCTGAAGCTGTAGGTAATGATGATATGGTTGCTACTTCATTCAATAGCATTGGTTTGGTTTATAACGATTTGGGTAGATACCAAGATGCTGAAATTAACTTTAAAAAGGCAATGGAGGTAAATAAAAATCTAGGTGTGGAGTCAGAACATTTGGGAGATGTTTTAAATGGCTTGGCCTCTTCATTCAAAAATCAGAAAAAATATAATGAAGCCATAGAATATTTTGATAAAGCCATTGCTGTTTACAAAAAGAACGAGAGCGAATTTGGAATTGCCATTGCTAGTTATAATAAAGCCTTAACATATGTAGAGCAAAAGAGCTATAAAGAAGCACTCCCGTTACTAAGACTAGCATATGAAAAGCAGAAAGTAAATGGCTTTAATACTGAACTACTATTGACCATTTCAACTCTAGCTAAAGTAAATTTTGAGCTTGGAAACTATAAAAAAAGTGAGTCACTACTTGATGAAGGATTAAATCTTGAAATTGAAAGTAAGCTAGCAGCTAAAGATCTTTTTTTTGAGCTATATAAGGTTTATGATAAAAAGGGTGATTACAAAAAAGCATTGGATTTTCATGAAACCTATGTAAAGTATAAGGATAGTATCTATAGTGAAGATAATATAAAGTCCATTAATTTACTTCAAAAACAATTTGAAACTGAAAAGAAGGATAAAGAGATTATAGAGCAAAAGTTAATGTTGCAACAACAAGAAAGCGAACTACTAAACAAAAAGAGCGAAAATAAATTTCTCTGGGCTTTAGCGGGTATTTTTTTGTTGGGTATTATGAGTACATGGTTCATTTTTCAGCAGCGTCAAAAACGAAAAAATCAGGAAATTTTAACACTAAAAAAGGAACAACAAATAAAATCTTTAGAAGCTCTAATCCGTGGTGAAGAAAAGGAACGTTCTCGTATCGCTAAAGACCTTCATGATGGAGTAAATGGAGACCTTTCTGCAATAAAACATAGACTTTCTAAATACCAAAATCAAACAGGAATTGACTTGTCTGAGGCTATTGGTATGGTTGATGAATCTTGCGATGAGGTAAGAGCCATTTCACATAATCTATTACCACCAGCTTTAGAGAAATATTCACTTCGAGAAAGCCTTTCGGATTATTGTATGAATTTAAACGAAGTCAGAAAAGAACAGGTAAGTTTTCAATATGTTGGTAATAATTTTAGGTTTTCAAAATCAGCTGAGGTTACGTTGTTTCGTATCGTGCAAGAATTGGTAACTAATAGTTTAAAACATGCTGACTCGAGTGATGTATTGGTGCAGCTAACAAGCTTTGAAGATACTATTCAACTCACTGTAGAAGATGATGGAAAAGGGTTTAATAAAGATAAAATAGAAACTTTAGGGCTAGGACTGGCAAATGTAAAATCTAGAGTAGAATATCTTAGTGGAGAATTGGATATGCAATCAGACAAGGATGGTACACATTTTAATATTACCTTTAATAAACAGAATTTAAATGAAGGTTAAGATATCCATAACAGACGATCATCTGGTAGTGCTTAAAGGCATTGAATCCTTGTTGCAAGATGAAGATTGGTTAAATATTATATCAATTCAAGAAAATGCTAATTCAACAATAGAAAACTTCTCTGTTAACCTACCTGATGTCCTATTATTAGATATTAATTTGCCTGATATTAATGGTATTGAATTGACTAAAAAATTAATGTCTACCTATCCAGATTTAAAGATTATTGCCTTAACCAATCATGAAGATTTGTCTTTTGTAAAACGTATTATATCAAATGGTGCATCTGGTTATATTTTAAAAAATGCGCATAAGGAAGAAATTTTAGAAGCTATTAAAAGGGTAATTAATGGTGAAAAATATTTTCAGTCAAAACTTCAAAATAAGTTATTGAATCAATCTTTGGGACAATTTGAAAATTCGGCATTAAAGCCTAAGCTTACAAAGCGAGAAAAGGAAGTTTTAAAAGCTATTGCTGATGAATTGACAACTAAAGAAATTTCAGAATTACTCTTTATAAGTCCTAAAACAGTAGAAAGCCATAGAATGAGTCTTATGTCAAAGTTAGGGGCAAAAAATAGTGTTGGTATCGTAAGAATTGCCATAGAAAAACAATTGCTCTAACAATTAGGTTATCTTTGCATTAGTTTTAAAATAGATATGACTAATACAATTTATATAGGCTACGAGTTTAAAGTAGAGCCGCTTCAACCTGCATCAGAAATCTTAATAGCAGAGCTTGGTTATGCTGGTTTTGAAAGTTTTGTAGAGCATTCAGAAGGTGTTACTGCATATATACAAAAGGAAGATTGGAATGCGTTCATTCTTGATGAAATTGAGATTCTCAATTCAGAAGAATTTAAGATAACTTATGAGTTTAATGAAATAGAACAAACCAACTGGAATGAAGAATGGGAAAAAAACTTTAAACCAATAGTTGTAGATGATTTAGTAACAGTTCGAGCACCATTTCACGAAAAACCTAAAACTAAATATGATCTTATTATTGAACCAAAAATGAGTTTTGGTACTGGGCATCATGAAACTACTCATATGATGATTCGGCATATTTTGAAGAACGATTTTGAAGGAAAATCTGTGTTAGATATGGGTTGTGGTACAGGTGTTTTAGCAATCTTAGCGGAAAAAGTTGGTGCAACAAAGCTTGATGCCATTGATATTGACAACTGGTGTTATTTAAATAGTTTAGAAAATGTAGAGCGAAATGATTGTAAAAATATTTCGGTTTATGAAGGTGATGTTAAGCTTTTAGACGGAAAGCACTATGATACAATCATTGCAAACATTAATAGGAACATTCTATTAGCAGATATACCTACGTATGTTAAATGCCTAAACAGTAACGGAGAGCTGTATTTAAGTGGTTTTTATGAAGAAGACATTCCGTTGCTTGAAGATTTATGTAACAAGCACATGTTAAAATTGAAAGAAACAATA
>JASBSE010000163.1 GCA_030149115.1 Winogradskyella sp.
GCATCTGGATTTTTAAGATATTGGTCGTATAAGTCAGCAAAATATGCTGTATGTGCTGCGTTGAGAAAGGAATATTTATCCATTATTTTTACGAGACGTTGTCGTTTCAACAAAATTTCTTCAAAAATACAACTTTTAGTAGATAAACTAAGCGTTTTATTATATTTATAACAAATAAGGAATTAAGAATTATTAAGATGATAAAATTTAGATTAAAGACTGCCAAAAAAATAATTTTAACTAGTGTTCTTTTATGGTTTTTTACATTTTCTTTAAATGCTCAAGATATTAGTAATGAAGATGGTTTTTGGCAAAACGTTCAGTTTGGTGGTGGTTTGGGCTTAAACTTTGGAGATGGTTTTTTTAGTGGTGCTATTGCTCCTAATGTTTTATATAACTTTAGTCCTTATGTTGCCACTGGCATTGGGCTAAATTTTCAGTACAGCTCTCAACGCGACGTTTTTAAATCTACCGTCGTTGGCGGAAGTGTGATTGGTTTATTTAATCCTTATAGAGAACTACAACTCTCTACTGAATTTGAACAGCTGTATGTAAACCGCGATTTTGATGAGCAGTTTGTAAGCAATGTGGACGATAGTTATTGGTATCCTGCTCTGTTTCTAGGCGCTGGTTACCGAAGTGGTAATGTAACTTTTGGAATAAGGTATGACGTGCTTTATGATGAAGATAAAAGCATACAAAACCAAGCTTGGATGCCTTTTGTGAGATTTTGGTTTTGACTTCGACTGCGCTCAGCCACCATGTCATTATTTCAGTGTTTATTTTTATACCAAACTTTTTGCCACTCTCTCTGAAGGATTAAAAAGGTAATATCTTCAGACAACTTTAAGGTATCATCTCCATCGAGCAATCTTACTTTCTTTTCTGAAACATCTACTTGATAAAGTAAATTAAGATAGTCTGAAAATTTATGCTGAATAAGATGAAAAACCGTCTCTTGCAATATCAACTTAAGGCTTGTTGGTAACGTATCTTCATCAAATTCTAAATCTACATTTGCAAAAAGTAAATCCTTATTAAGCTGAGCTATTAACTTTTTGTATAGCTTTAATTTGTTGGCCTCAACGATTAAATCTTCAAAATTTATAGGCAAAGCCATTACACACGTCTATTCATTAATTGTTCACCAAACAATTGAAGCATTTGTTTTTTATCTTCAGAAATATTTATTTTATCCAATACGTTAAACGCCTTTTGGGTGTAATCTTTAACAGCTAATTGCGTAGCGTCAGCCGCACCAGAAGCATTAAAAAGTGCTTTTACTTTTTCTACTTTTTCGTCATCAGTTAACGCTTTATTAATCATTAAATCTAATAAGCTAGTTTTTTCAGAATTATTACCCAGTTCTAATGTTTTGAGGTATAAATAGGTCTTTTTATTCTCTAAAATATCACCTCCTACTTGCTTACCAAATGTTTCAGGATTACCAAATGCATCTAAGTAATCGTCCTGAAGTTGAAAAGCGACACCTAGATAACGACCAAAATCGTAAATTAAATTTTGATCTTCTTCTGAAGCTTCTGCAACAATAGCTCCCATTTTCATTGCAGCACCAACCAAAACAGCAGTCTTATACTCAATCATTTTAAGATATTCTGGTATGGTGACGTCATTTCGGGTTTCAAAATCAATATCGTATTGTTGTCCTTCGCAAACCTCTAAAGCCGTTTTACTGAATAATTTTGCTAAGGCCTGAAAAATTTTTGGTTCGTAGTTTTCAAACAATTGATATGCCAAGATGAGCATAGCATCACCAGAGAGAATTCCTGTATTCAAATCCCACTTTTCATGAACCGTTGCTTTTCCTCTACGCAAAGGTGCATCATCCATAATATCATCATGTATCAAAGAAAAATTATGAAAAACCTCCACAGAAAGAGCAGCATCCATAGCAGCACTTGTAGAACCATTAAAAATCTCTGATGTCATCAAAGTTAAGACAGGTCGCAAGCGTTTACCACCAAGTTTTAGAATATAATTTATGGGTTCATAAAGATTCTTAGGCTCTTTGTTTACTACAAAATCTTCTAAATAAGATAGAAACGATTTTTGATAAGTTTCAATATTCTGCATAAAGCAAAAATAATGCTTTAAACACATTTTAAGACAATGTTATCTATGTTAAAAAATTATTAAAACTATGGAAACTTTTTTTGTTTTTAAAGTTTCCTAATGTAGATTTGCGCCTTAATTATGAAACAAGAAATTTTAAAGACTGCTGTTGACATGTTCTTAAACTACGGTTTTAAGAGCGTAACTATGGATGATATTGCCAATACCAAGGGTATATCTAAAAAGACCATTTATCAATATTTTAAAAACAAGACTGTTTTAGTTGAGGAAGCCGTAATGCTTTTGTTTGAAACTATTTCGTGCGGTATAGAGGATATTAGAGATCAAGAAAAAAATCCAATCGAAGAAATTTATGAGATTAAACGTTTTTTAATGAAAAACTTAAAAGATGAAAAGTCTTCACCTCAGTTTCAGCTAGAAAAATACTATCCTAAAATTTTCCACGACATTAAAGCAAAACAATTCTGTGTTATGGAAGACTGTGTAGGTTGTAATCTTGAACGCGGGAAAAAAATGGGACTTTTTAGAGAAGATATCAATATCACCTTTGTGTCAAAAATTTACTTTACATGTATGATGGCATTAAAGGATAAAACATTATTTCCTCTAGAGCACTTTTCTATGCAAATGCTAATGAACCATTATCTAGAATACCATTTACGTGGTATTTGTACACCAAAAGGGATAGATCACCTAAACAATTATTTAAAAATCAATCAAAATCAACAATAACCAATGCAAAAAACACTTATCCTAATTACATGCTTACTAGCAAGTGCTATCGGTTTTTCACAGGAGCAACCTACTAGTTTTACATTGCAAGAGGCTATAGATTACGCTCTAGAGAATAACAGACAAGCAAAAAATGCGGCTAGAGATATTGAAGCTGCTAAAAAACAAAAATGGGAAACCACGGCAACAGGTTTACCTCAATTGAGCGCAAATGCGAGTTATCAAAACAATTTAAAACAACAAGTATCTTTAGTTCCTGCTGAATTTTTCGGGGGACAAGAGGGCGATTTTGCTGAAGTCGTTTTTGGTACCAAGCAAAATGTTAATGCAACTGCAACACTAAACCAGTTGATATTTGACGGATCATATTTAGTTGGTCTTCAATCTGCTAAGGTGTTTTTGGAAATTTCTAAAAATGCTAAAGACAAAACAGATTTAGAGGTAAGAAAAAATGTAATTAACGCTTACGGAAATGTGCTACTTTCCGAAGAAAGCGTCCTCATTTTAGAGAAAAACATTGAAGTTTTAGAAAAGAATCTTGACGAAACTACCAAAATCTATGAAAACGGACTAGAAGAAGAGGAAAGCGTTGAGCAACTGCAGATTACGTTATCTAATCTAAAAAGTAACCTCAACAACTCAATTAGACTTAGAGGTATTGCCTATCAAATGTTCAACATTACAATAGGTATAGACTATGCAGCAAAAATAACTTTGACCGAAGATTTAGAAGAACTAACCAAAAAGAATATTTCCTTAGAAGCCTTAGAATTAGACAGTGATGTAACGGCAACTGTAGATTATAAAATTGCTGAAAACGACACAAAGTCTAAAGAACTTTTGTTGAAGCTAGAAAAAAGCAAAGCACTACCAACATTAAGTGCATATCTTAATGGTGGTTATTTAGGTTTTAGTGACGAGTTTACATTTTTAGATAAAGAACAAAGCTGGGCAGGTTTCTCTGCTTTTGGTTTTAACCTCGATATTCCCATTTTTAGTTCTGGGAGACGAAGCGCAGCAACGCAACGTGCCAAAATAAATCTCGAAAAATCTAAAGATGAGCTTACCGAAACTGAGCAACGTCTTAAGCTACAGATCGAAACCGCAAAAAGCAATTATCAATTTGCCATAGAAGATTATCGAAATAAGCAAGAAAACCTTAAACTGGCAGAACGTATAGAAAGTAAAAACCAAACTAAGTTTTTTGAAGGTATAGGCTCTAGTTTTGAGCTACGCCAAGCGCAAACACAACTCTATACAGCACAACAAGAATTACTTCAAGCAATGCTAGATGTTATAAACAATAAAGCTGAGCTAGAAACAACGTTAAATACCATTTCACCTAAATAAATCAATCAAAAAGAAACGAATTATGAAAAAAATATATTCCATACTATTCTTATTAGTTCTTTTAGCTTCTTGCGGTGAGCAAAAAAAGAATTCCGTAGAAAAAGTTTTAGAAAGCGATAACCTAGAAACCATAAGAAAAAAACGTGGTGAATTAGTTAATGAGCAAGAAGCCCTTAACGAAAAAATAAAGTTACTGGATGAAAAAATCGCAACTTTAGATACAGTACAACACGTACCTTTGATTACAACTATTACAGCTAAAACAGAAGAATTTAAACATGTTTTAGAACTTCAAGGAAACGTAACCACAAAAGATCTTTTAGTTATTACACCAGAGTATAATGGTATTCTAACAAAGGTCTATGTAAAGGAAGGGCAACAAGTTAGTAAAGGACAAACACTAGCAAAAATTGATGATGGTGGTTTAAGTCAACAATTAGCACAATTAAAAATTCAGGCTGATTTAGCAAAGACAACTTACGAACGCCAAAAGCGTCTTTGGGATCAAAATATAGGTAGTGAAATTCAGTATTTACAAGCTAAGTCAACTTACGAATCTCAAGAAGAAGCAGTGAATCAAATACAACAACAAATTGCAAAAACTGTTGTAAAAGCGCCTTTTTCAGGAACTATTGATGATATTATCACTGAGCAAGGAAGTGTGGTTGCAGCAGGACAATCACAACTAATGCAAATTGTGAACCTTAACAACATGTATATCGAAACAGAAGTACCTGAAAGTTATGTGAGTAATGTAACTAAAGGAAAAGATGTTATCGTTGAACTTCCTGTTCTAAACAAAAAATTTGACACTAAAATTCGTCAAGCAGGCGACGTTATCAATCCTGCAAACAGAACCTTTAAAGTTGAAATTGAAGTTCCTAATGAGGATAAATCTATAAAACCAAATCTTACAGCTAAGTTAAAAATTAACGATTACACAAATGAAGAAGCCATTCTTATTCCTCAAAGTGTAATTTCAGAAAATGCTGAAGGTGAGCAATACGTTTACGTGGTTACAGATAAAAATGAAAAAGGCATTGGTAATGCTAAGCGTGTCATTATTGAAACAGGAAAAACTCAAGGAGATGTTATAGAAGTTTTAAGTGGTTTAGAAACTGGATCAGAAATTATTAAAGAAGGTGCCCGTAGTGTTAGAGACGGACAATCTGTAGAGGTAATCAAATATAAAGAAGAAGGTAATGGCAAATAAAAAGAAGAAAAATACAGATAAGGAATTTGGCCTATCGTCGTGGGCTATTAACAACAAAACCACGATGAATGTCTTAATTTTGGTTTTCTTCTATATTGGTATAACTGCCTTTTTCAGTATGCCAAGAGAAAATTTTCCTGAGGTTAATGAAACCAAAATTTACATTAGTACAGTTTTTCCAGGAAACACGGCCGAAGACATAGAGAAGCTCATTATAGATCCTTTAGAAGACAGATTAAATACGGTTAGTAATAAAGTAGAAATAACTTCTACAGCTCAAGAAGACTATGGAATGCTAATGATTGAGTTTGATGAAGGTATTACCGTTGAGCAAGCTAAGCAAAAAGTAAAAGATGAAGTAGATACAGAAACTGCAAGTGAAGATTGGCCTACATTTAACGGTGCTAAAGTAGAACCTGATGTATTTGAGTTGAGCCTTTCTGAAGAAATGCCTATTCTGAATATTAATATTTCTGGTGATTATCCAATTGAAAAGCTTAAAGATTATGCTGAGTATCTTCAAGATGAAATTGAAGATTTACAGGAGATCAAAAAGGCAGACATAAGAGGTGCCCAAGAAAAAGAAGTTGAAGTTGCTGTAGATATTTATAAAATGATGGCCGCAAAAGTAACCTTTAGTGATATCCTTGGAGCTATTGGAAACGGTAACCTCACTCAATCTGCAGGTAACTTAAAAGCAAGTGGCCAACGTCGTACCATTAGAGTTATAGGTGAAATCGAAGACCCATCCGAACTAGAGAGTTTTGTTGTAAAAGCTGAAAACGGTAACGCCATTTACCTTAAAGATGTGGCTTCAGTTTCCTTCAAAGAAGAGGACAAAACCACTTTTGCTAGAAAATCAGGCGAACCTGTTGTTATGCTCGATGTTAAGAAACGTGCAGGAAAAAACATGGTTGCTGCTGCTGAGCAAATTCAAGTAATAGTTCAAGATGCTATAGATAATGAATTTCCTCAAGATTTGGAAGTCACAATTACTAATGATCAATCTTCGGTTACTATTGGGCAAGTTGATGATTTAGTAAACAACATTATCTTTGGTGTTATACTAGTTGTAACAGTATTAATGTTCTTCTTAGGTTTTAAAAATGCACTGTTCGTTGGTTTTGCAATACCAATGTCTATGTTCATGTCTCTTATGATTCTAAATCTTATTGGTTATAGTTTGAACACTATGGTACTTTTTGGACTCATCATGGGTCTTGGTATGCTGGTTGATAACGGAATTGTAGTTGTTGAAAACGTCTATAGATTGATGGACGAAGAGGGTATGAGTCGAAAAAAGGCTGCTAAAAAAGGGATTGGTGAGATTGCATTTCCAATTATTATTTCAACTTTAACTACTGTTGCAGCATTTGTTCCTCTCGGTTTATGGCCAGGAATCATGGGAGAATTCATGAAGATTTTACCTATAACATTATCAATTGTTTTAGGCTCTTCACTATTCGTTGCAATCTTCTTTAACTCTGTTTTGGTATCACGTTACATGACTATTGAAGATAAAGACATGCCTTTAAAGCAAATTATTAAAATTACAGTTATTGTAGCCGTTATTGGAGTAATCATCCTTTTGGTTGGTGGAGCTTACAGAGGCTTAGGAACCATCATGATCTTTACAGCTATAATGCTTTGGGCTTATCGTCTATTCATTAGAAACTGGGCAAATAGTTTCCAAAACAAAGCTTTGGTAAAATTAGAAGGTTGGTACGAAGGTCAATTACGCTGGGCACTTTCCAAGAGAAAACCTTATATTTTAAGTATTGGCACCTTCTTATTACTTATTGCTGCTTTCATAGCTTTTGGAATATCACTTGCAACGCAACGTACTAAAGTAGAATTTTTCCCTGACAATAAACCAAATCAAATTATTGTCTACATAGAATATCCTGAAGGAACTGCAATTGAAAAAACCAATGCAATAACTAAACAAATTGAAAAACGTGTTTATGATGTTATTAACGACAGTCATTACATGGATGGAGATAGAAACTTCTTGGTAGAAAGTGCAGTGTCTCAAGTTGGTGAAGGTGCTGGAAATCCGCAAACCGATGGAGGATCAACAGCAGAAATGCCTCATAAAGCCAAAATTACTGCTTCAATGCGCGAGTATAAATACCGTCGTGGCGAAGATAGTGAGCTACTACGTCAAAAAGTACAGGAAGCTTTGGTTGGTATTTATCCAGGAGTGCTGATTTCTGTTGAGAAAGATGCTAACGGACCACCTGCTGGTCCGCCTATAAACATAGAAATTGAAGGTAACGACTACGACAAGCTTATTGTAACCGCAGAAAGAATGCGAGAGTTTATCAACTCTAAGAATATTGCTGGTATTGACGAGTTAAAGATTGATGTCAACAAAGACAAACCATCAATGATTGTTGAAGTTGATAGAGAAAAAGCTGGTGAACTTGGTGTTAGTGCTAAACAAATTGGTGACCAATTACGTAATTCAATTTTTGGTGCCAAGGCTGGTATTTACAAAGAAGATGGTGACGACTTTGATATCTACGTAAGATTTAACAAAGACAATAGATATAATACGAGTGCGCTTTTCAATCAAAATATTACGTTTAGAGATAATACTGGTAAGATTAAAGAAATACCTCTATCTGCTGTTGCAAAACAGAAAAATAATTCTGGATTTAGTGCCATAAAGCACAAAGACACTAAACGTGTAGTTACGGTGTATTCTGCTTTAGCACCTGGTTATACAGATGCAGGAGCGATTGTAAAACAGATTCAAAATGAAATGAGAAGTTATAAAGGTCTTCCCGAAGATATTAAAATTGATTATACAGGGCAGATTGAAGAACAGAACAAGCAGATGGCGTTCTTAATGGGTGCATTTTTTACTGGTTTGGCATTGATATTCTTCATATTGATTTTCCAATTTAATTCCATTTCAAAACCAGCAATTATTATGCTTGCTATTTTCTTGAGTTTTATTGGAGTCTTTGGAGGTATTGTATTATCAGGAAGCGCCTTCGTTATTATGATGACGATGGTTGGTATTATTTCACTTGCCGGAATTGTGGTAAATAACGGTGTGGTATTATTAGATTATGCTCAACTTCTTATCGATAGAAAGAAAAACCAACTCGATCTAGATGAAGACCAATATCTAACTAAAGAACACCTGTACGAAAGTATAGTTAAAGCTGGTAAAGCACGTCTTAGACCAGTATTGTTAACAGCAATTACAACTATATTAGGTTTAATTCCACT
>JASBSE010000181.1 GCA_030149115.1 Winogradskyella sp.
TAAACACGACTTGGAGTGAATTACAAAATGCAGTAAACCTAGTAACCAGTACAAAAACAACAAAAAAATGAATAAAACAGTCAATATAAATTTAGCAGGTATATTCTTCCACATAGATGAAGATGCATATCTTAAGTTATCACGCTATCTTGAGGCTATAAAACGTTCATTTACAGACTCTCAAGGTCGTTCAGAAATTATAGCAGATATCGAAGCTCGTATCGCTGAGCTATTTGCAGAGCGTATACAAAACGAAAAACAAGTTGTGGGTATTAAGCTTGTAGATGAAGTTATAACTATAATGGGACAACCAGAAGATTATTTGGTTGATGATGAAATCTTTGAAGACGAACCTCAACAGAAAAAATCTTACAGCTCAGGTCCTACCAAAAAACTATTTAGAGATACAGATAACTCTTACATTGGTGGTGTTGCCGCAGGTTTAGGACACTATTTTGGGATAGAATCTATTTGGATGCGATTGATATGGTTATTATTAGCCATAGGCTCAGGTGGCACATTCATATTCATCTATCTTATCTTTTGGGCATTAGTGCCTGAAGCTAAGACAACAGCTGAAAAGCTAATGATGACTGGTGACCCTGTGAACATCAGTAACATTGAAAAAAAAATTAAAGACAGCATTGATTCGGTCTCAGAAACCGTAAAAAATGTTGATTTTAAAAAACATGGCGAAAAATTAAAGGAAGGATTAGACGATCTTACTGATAATATTTCAGAAACTGTAAAAAGTGTCGATTTTCAGAAGCAAGGCAATCGGTTAAAATCGAGTTCGCAAACCTTTTTTGATTCTATCGGAAACATTGTAATGTTTTTTCTAAAAATTATCGCAAAGTTCATTGGCATTATCCTAATCGTTACAGGTATAGGAGCATTAATCACATTGATAGTAGCTTTATTTACTGTAGGAATTACTGACGCAATTCATTTACCTGGTATTGATTTACTTTATGTAGCAAATGCAGCAAACACACCAATATGGCTCATGTCTACGCTTGTATTCTTTGCTGTTGGTATACCGTTCTTCTTTATCTTTTATTTAGGTTTAAAGATTTTGGTAAACAATTTAAAATCTATAGGTAATGTTGCTAAGTTTACACTACTTGGAGTCTGGTTAATTACTATTATAGGAATAGTTATTTTAATGATAAAACAATTCACTGAGCATACTTTTGACGCAAAGGTTGTTACCAAAAATGAATTAACTATTAAAGCCAGTGACACTTTAAATTTAAGTAATTCTGAGTTTGACGAATACAGCAGCTATCGTTACCATCATAATAATGAGTTTAATATTATAGAAAATGACGAAGGACGAAGCCTGGTCTCAAATAATGTTAGATATATCGTAAAATCAACCACAGATTCTGTAGCTTCAATCACTATTGAAAAAGAAGCTACCGGAAGCGATTACAACAGAGCTAAAAAACGTGCTGAAAATATTGACTATGGCTATAAATTAGATGGTAACAGACTTGTGTTAGACAAATATCTAAAAACTGACATAGAGAATAAGTTTAGCGAACAAGAAGTAAGAGTTATTATCTATTTACCAGAAGGTACAATTCTATTTACTGATAAGAGTTTCTCAAGATCTTGGAGATATAGTTATTCAAGATATGGTACTAATATCTTAAGCGATATAGAACTTGGCAAGTATTATAAAATAACAAAAGATGGTGCTGAATGTTTAGACTGCATCATAAATGAGGATATTGAAGATGCTGTAACCTCTGAAGAAATATCATCGTCTAAACAAGAGAAATCAATAATTAGTCAGAAAATTGACGAAGATGGTGTTGACCTTGAAGTCAATAACAACTGATACTAAGAAAATGACAGTTCGGTCATATTAAGTTTAAATCAATCAAAATAACACAGACATTTGTTCTGTAATCATCAATCAAAAAATGAACAACCAATCAAAATTAAATCAATCAATCAAATCTCTTTTGCT
>JASBSE010000424.1 GCA_030149115.1 Winogradskyella sp.
ATAAATCGTCATTTTATGAGGAAGTTTAATACAGATTTAGCTCTTGAAACAAATGAAACCGGAAAGATTAAAATAATGATAACTTTTATCATAGATACTGATGGTAAACCTGTAAATATTGAAGCTACAGGTGGACCAGAAATTTTAAACAAACATGCTATTGAGGTTGTTGGCTTACTACCTACTCTCACTCCAGCAAATAAAGATGGTAAACCTGTAAATGTATCCTATAAACTACCGTTTACATTTTTTGTTGCCAACTAACGGGCAATTACAAAGCATTGGGTGTCTTTAATTTTTTATCCTATATTTACAGTACAACCTACTTATAATTAATTTATTATGAACCCAAATCTATTTCGCATACTAGCGTTATTGCTAAGTATAGCATTTGTATCGTGTTCTTCGGACGATACGAGCTCAATTTCTGATGAAACCAATAACGAGTTTACTTTTAATGGAAACACTTATGATTTAATGTCGGTAATCATTGTAGATGAAAATACCGCAAATAATGATCCAAGTGACATAAGTATTAGTCTTTTTAACAAAACCAGTTCTGAAATTACAAGTAACAATGATTTGAGCGATATTAACTATGTTAACTTTAAAATTGTTGATGCCACCATTCAGAACACCACTTATAATGAGATTGACAGCTACGATGTTTCTATAAACAGCAGTATAACGAATAGTGAATTTACAGCTGGTACTGTTTTACTTTCTGATGATGATTCGCAATCAGACGTGTATGCACATTCTGGTTCAGTGACGGTAACTAACTTTACGCAATTCAATATTGTTTTTACATTTAGCTTCACCAGAAACGATGGACAGGTTATTTCTGGCAGCTACGACGGTAATTACTATATGCCTAATTAATAAATCAAAATTATTTTAATTGATAAAGCCTAATGCCAGTCATCAGGCTTTTTTTTATAAATACGCAGAACTACGTATTCCAAAATAGAAATAGCAATTGTAGTTTTACTTTTTAACTTACAAAAAAGATATGTCTATACTAGCCAGCATTGTAGCACAACCCAAGAAACATCTTAGGGAATGGGATTTTTTAATTTTCGCACTACTAACCGCTTTATCTATTGGCTACGGACAAACAACAGTATTTTATGTCATTTACTTTTTTTGGTGGAATGAGTTTATTAGAATAGTTGTTAGAAGTCTTTTTTATAGACATAATAAAAGCAATGGTAGTAATCAATTGGACTCTAAGTTTATGTTCGGCTCTCTGTTTATTATGTTTATCTATTTGGTATTTATCATAGTATTCTTCGGAATGATAGCCAACTGGGACAACTCCGATATTACACTAACCAATATGGAAATTCTATTTTTTAAGAATTGGTTTTTCAATGTTAATTTACTGTTTGTGTTATTTGAACATATCTACATAAATCTCAACGAAGACAAAACAACAGCTAGTGTTGGACAATTTACATCTAACATGCTGGTATTGCATATTTCAATAATACTGGGAGGTATCATAATGTTTTTTATTGTGAAACCTTTTCCTGAGACATTTTCTCCGGATAATCTATGGACTTCAGTGTTGATTATTCTACCTTTTTTATTGCTTAAAATAGGTATGCAATTTATCTTTTCACCAAAGAAATTGACTGTGAAGTAGAGTTATCAGTTTTAGTTTTTAGGAAAGCGTATTATTTTTTTGACTACCTTAAACCCACTAACTAAGACAAAACTTAATGAAGACGTTTATTGCTACGCTCTTCTTTTGCACTACGATACTATTTAGTTTTTCTCAAACCAAAACAAACTTAGAAGACATCAATAAAACTTGGGAAAAGTTCTACAAAGCTTTTGAAACTCTGGATTATACTTTAATGGCAGAAATTCATTCTAAAGATTTGGTACGAGTTTCTGGTCGAAATCGGATTTTAGATTACGATACTTATATAAATAATTATAAAACTGGTTTTGAACGTGATAAAGTAGCAGAACAAACAAGCACTATTTCACTCCGTTTTTTTGAACGCATAAACAACGACACTAATGCGAGCGAAAGAGGCATTTATAAATTGGTTAGAAATAAAGGAACAGACAATGAACAAGTCTACTATGGTCAGTTTCATGTACTTTTAAAAAAGAGCGATGGTATTTGGAAAATAACTATGGATTATGATTCTTCTGAAGGTGGACCATTGGTGAAGACCAATACCAAGAGGCTTTTGTGATTGATGATTTTGAGAAGTTCTTAAACTAACCCTAAAAATGGTTTTCTGTCAGGACTATAAGTTTTTATGAACAAAATTACCGTTTTACAAACTTCTTGGAAATTATACCTTTATTATTTTTTATCTTAAAAATGTAAAATCCTTTAGAAAATGTAGAAATATCTATTTCTGCCGACTCCTTTAAATCATTATATAATATCGAAGTTACTAACTTACCATTTACATCAAATATGTCTATAGCATTAAAAAATGCAGATGAGGTTATGGTTATTTTTTCATCTGCAGGATTAGGAAATAATTCTACTGAAAATCTATCCTCAAAATCATTAATTGATAAATTGTTTTCAATTGTTGTTTCATAGGTATTCGTGATTATCGGAAAATTAAAGTCAAAATATATTTCTGCTTTATTATTAAAAGAATCTCCAATTTGCAACGAATCCAAAAGTTTAATTTTGAACAAAACATACCCATCATTGTTATTATCATCGAAGGGCAACTGAATATTTTCAAAAATAAATTCTACTACATTACCTGAACGCACTTGAGTTAAAAAATTATGGCTTCCACTTAAAGGCTGTAGTGAGCTGATATTAAACTTACTGCTATCAATTACATCCTTGACAACCACATTTGTAGCATTTGCCGTTCCTAAGTTCTCAAATCTTATCAAATAATGTACGTATTCACCAATGTTTTCATCATTAACTGTATCACCTTGCAAACAAGTCATGTCATTTGGATCAAATGAATTAGTCACAAAATGTGGTATTTCGATATGGTTATCTTCAAAAGTCTCATCATCAGATAATGGTCTAGCAAATGCAGAGTAAACCAAAACATCACCATAATTCAAAGGAAAATCAATATCTGTTGGCGTATTCAAATTCAACTTCAGTTCAATTTCTCGAGTTTCAAAAGGTTCCAAATCAGTAAAATTCCAGAACAACTCGTAGCTTTCTTGAATATCAATAACTGGATTTGCACTTACTACACTAACATAATCACCAAAATATCTAAACTCAATTTCCCCAGAACGTGTCGTATTTCCTTTATTTCTATAAATAATTTTATAGTCTGAATCAAATCCTGGAATTGCGTTATTTAAAGGGACTATAAAGATTTCTAAGTCATTAATTTGACCATCTGGAGTAACACAAAAATCTATTACACTAGGATTTGGATCAGAAGGAAAAGTAACTGATGGATTTGAGGGATTACTATTAAAGTAAGAAGGGTTTTCAAAACTAGGAACTACAGTATAAGTACCATCTGTAGGAGAAAAGCTATAGTTACCACTATTATCTGCATAGATTACTGAAACAAGTTCTTGGTTTGAATTCTCCAGTGTTAAATTTAAAAAAGGATATGGAACATCTTGGGAATCACAACCATCATTGTTTTGGTCATAGGTCACCTGTCCAGTGATATTATAAAACTCACCGCCAGGATTAAAGGAGCAATAAGAATTAACAACACAATTATCCAATCCCCATGTCTCAACATACGTCTGGAAAAATTCCATTTCATTATTATCGACACATAAATAAGCCAATTCAGGATTATTATTAAATCTGATTTGGGTTCCTATAGAGCCATTTTTTATATTCAATGTAGTAAGCGCATTTGAGTTTGCCCTTAAGTTAATTAAATTTGTTTGCTCACTTAAATCTAGTTCTATAATTTCATTAAATTCACAAGAAAGCAGCTCTAATGAAGTTGTGTCAGAAAAATCCAATTCGCTAATTCCATTTCGTGCACAATGAAGCGCTGTTAGACTCGAAAGTCCAGATAAATCAAGATTCGATACTTCATTATCCCTTTGGCTGTCTGTATCCTCAATATTTAATAAACTCAAATTAGATAACCCTGCAACATTTAAATAATCGAGATTGTTATTGGAGCAGTCCAAGACTCTAAGTTGAGAAAGCATACTTACATCTAGACTTGTTAAGTAATTATCCTCGAGGTATAATAATTCTAGATTGGTAAAATACTCTATGCCTTCCAAACTACTAATCTCATTTCCAAACGATTCCATACGCATCCAGACAACAGCCTCTGCTTCACTTTGCTGAATTTCATAATCTCCATTAGTATCTGCACTCACCTGATTATTCCCACTATTTACAGTCATTACATTATTACCATAAACCAGAAGGTATTTAAAGTTGGCGTCAGGAATATCAATAATTTGAGCGTAGTTAGTCAAAGCTGAAAAGAAAATTAAAATACTGGTCACATATAATTTCATAAGACTATCTCTATTAAAGGACTAAAGAAAAAAAAAGATCTGACATATCCTAATTTTTAAATTAAACAAAGTAATAAGTTTGGATCTGGACAATTCGTTTTATAAAATTCTAAATCGAGTTGATTGCTCACACCTGGATAATCGCCTTTGTAATTCTGAATATCCTTTATAATCTGAAAATGCAAATGTGGCGCATAATCACCATTAACTTCAGCAGTGCCAAGAGTTGCGATTGTGTCTCCTTGCTTTACTTCTACTCCAACTTTTAAATTACTAATGGACTCTAAACTTAAATGACCATATAAAGTGAAAAACGTTTCGTTTTCAAAATGATGCTCCAAAATTAGTGTTGGTCCATAATCACCATAATTAGTATTATTTTTAAAACTATGGATTTTCCCATCTAAAGGAGCATTAATTTCAGTGCCTGCTTCAACCCAAAGATCTAATCCTAAATGAATATTGCGTTCTTGTTTTGGACTTCGACTGCGTTCAGTCTGACTCTTTTTAAAATAATCACTACGATTATAAATACCTCGATGTTCTAAATAACCACCAAAGGCCACTTTAGCATTATTACTTTTTAAATGATTCCAGATATATGCTTCTAAAGCTTTAGAAGATGATACGTCAATACTATCTAATTCTTTATTATGAATTGATAAATCCAGTGGCACATAAGTATTCTTAGAAACCTCTGGGTGAATTAGAGGATATGCTTGGAGCGATTTTAGAAATTCTTCAAAAGAAGATAAGGTCATAAAAAACAAAATTTCCACAAAAATAAGAATCTATTTTAATGGAAAACAGGAAGAAATGTTACTAAGCCAAGATTGTAACTAATAAAGATTCTGAAATACACTTCGA
>JASBSE010000216.1 GCA_030149115.1 Winogradskyella sp.
ACAAGTTACAAGCGGCATTAAAATTTCTGTCGAAACCAATTTTGAAGGCACTTTTTATAAAAACTATAAAGTGCACTTTGCTTTTGGCTATAAGGTAACTATTGAAAACCAAAGTAAAGACTCTGTTCAATTGCATTCTCGTCATTGGAAAATCCTTGATGCTCTTAATAACGAAGAGATTATAGAAGGCGAAGGTGTTATTGGAAAAAAGCCAGTATTAAAACCTGGTGAAAAGCACACGTATAACTCTGGTTGTTTACTAACCTCTCCTTTTGGTGCAATGCAAGGCCATTATAATATGGTAAACTTTACTAAAGCCAATAAGTTTAAAGTTTATATTCCTTCTTTTAAATTAAGTGCTCCTTTTGCGCTTAATTAGGTTTCGACTGCGCTCAACCTGACATATAATTTTTTATAAGATTAAATCTATATATCTTACCTACTTGTTTTATATTGAAAAATAAACAATTTGAATAATGAACAAACTGATAGTCTTTTAAAATATCGAAACTATCATCATTCACTTTGTAAATACCATCGCAATCCATATTTCCATAAGGTGAGATTCTTCTAAAACGAAATTCAGAATCGTGTCCTAAATCATGTAATTCAAACCAAGCTCCAGCAGCAATACCACTTAACCATTGCGCATGTTCTTCTTTAACTTCATTGTGCTTGGGTTTTAGCGTTCCAACCAAACTCGGATTATAGCCTTTAAGCCTATCTAAAAACAACCTTCTATTTTCTCTGCTGACGGTAGATTTAAATTCACCTATATGACCTTTTTCATTTACCAAATACACAAAATCTTCAGTATCTGCAATGACAACGTTGCCAATAGTACTTGGTGTAAACCACTTAGATCTGATAAGTTCTTTCCTAACCTTAGGATCTAAAACACCTGCAATTAAAGCGTCGGTCACAAACCTAGCACAATTACAAGCTTCTTTTATAAAAGCCGCATACCTAATAAAGCCTTTAGCTTGCATGGCATCGATATGGTCTCGGGCTGACTCATAATTCACGGCACTACAAACCGACGCATACAAATGACCATCACCATGCGTCAATTTTGGGTTCACAGCTAAAAACTCAAGGACTTCCTCTAAGTTTTTAATTGTATCACCTTCAATTTTTGCCTTAACAGGAAAGTGTAACTCAAAGTCAGTCTCTCGTCCTCTTACCCGTCCATTAGGTTCTGAGGTGATATAACGTCCAAAATCATGATACTCTAAAACACCTGTTTCTTTATGAATTAAAACCATGGCTGCATGACCAGCTCTCACATGATTTTTATTGCCGATTGAAAGGTATTTTAAAAACTTAGAATACCATTCGTCTGCATGAGACACAATGGTTTCTGGATAAGCGAGCGTTAAAATAAAGGCATCATTTTTCAACATGCTTCTTTGTAGATAATTTTGACAGCAACTTACAAAAAATTATGCTTTTAAGTTT
>JASBSE010000231.1 GCA_030149115.1 Winogradskyella sp.
ATCGGTTACCCAACGTGTTCCCATTCCTGGAGCTTTTACCACCAATTCTTCGGCATGCTCGCCTTGGCTATGCAAATGCGTAGATAAAATACCTTTGCTTGTATCTTCTTCTCGTGTTAAAACTGCTGCTCCTGCTCCATCGCCAAAAATAACAGACACACCTCTACCACGAGTGGTTTTGTCTAATCCATGAGAATGCAATTCGCTACCAATAACAAGTACATTTTTATACATACCTGTTTTTATAAAATTATCGGCAACAGAAATGGCATATACAAAACCAGAACATTGGTTACGCACATCTAAAGCTCCAACCGTTTTTATATCTAAAGCATGTTGCACTTGCACACCAGGACCAGGAAAATACATATCTGGACTCAAGGTGGCAAAGATGATAAAATCGATATCGTCTTTATCTATTCCCGCACGCTCTATAGCTACTTTTGCAGCTTTTACACCCATTGTTGCTGTAGTATCTCCATCACCATCCTTTACCCAACGACGTTCTTTAATTCCGGTACGCTCCTGTATCCACTCGTCACTGGTGTCCATCATTTTAGACAAATCATTATTAGTAACTACATTCTCTGGAACATAAGTTCCTAAACCTATTATTTTTGAATTATACATAGTATTTTTTTAAGTATTGCAATTTAATCTATAAGATGCGATTTCGTTTGTAATAAATTTTAGATTCGTTATGCATGCATAATACTTAATTTATGTCATCTTGTCATAATTCTTCAATTGGTATTTTATTTGAAATAATTGATTTCAGTTAAAAATCAAATAATAATTAAGTTCCTGCAAGTGCAGGAATGACAAAAACAACATAGTAAAATGGCAAAAGGAAGTATTAATGTATCGGTAGAAAATATCTTTCCGTTAATTAAAAAATTCTTGTACTCAGATCACGAAATCTTTTTACGTGAATTGATTAGTAATGCAACTGATGCAACTTTAAAGCTTAAGCATTTAACAAGTATTGGCGAATCTAAAGTTGAATATGGTGAGCCAAAAATTGAAGTAAAAATTGATAAGGAAGGGAAAAAGCTTCATATTATAGATCAAGGTTTAGGTATGACAGCCGAAGAGGTTGAAAAATACATTAACCAAGTGGCTTTTTCTGGTGCAGAAGAATTTTTAAACAAATATGAGGACTCTGCTAAAGACTCTGGTATTATCGGACATTTTGGTTTAGGGTTCTACTCAGCATTTATGGTTGCTGAAAAAGTAGAAATCATTACCAAATCTCATACTGACGCTCCAGCAGCACATTGGACTTGCGACGGTTCACCAGAGTTTACTTTAGAAGAAGCTGATAAAACCGACAGAGGCACAGAAATTATTTTACATATTTCTGAAGGTGAAGAAGAATTCTTGGAAGAAGGAAGAATCCGTGAGCTGTTGACTAAGTACAACAAGTTTATGCCTATTCCAATTAAATTTGGAACTAAGGAAGTAAATGATCCAGATTTTACACCAAAAACAACTAAAGATGAAGACGGTAAAGAAACGACTGAGCCTCACAAACAAATTACTGTAGACGATATTATCAACAACCCAAATCCTGCTTGGACAAAACAACCTGCAGACTTAGAGGACCAAGATTACAAAAACTTCTACAGAGAGCTATACCCAATGCAGTTTGAAGAACCGCTTTTCCACATTCATCTTAATGTAGATTATCCGTTTAACTTAACAGGAATCTTGTATTTCCCTAAGATGACGAATGATCTTAACATACAAAAGGATAAGATTCAATTGTACCAAAACCAAGTTTTTGTAACTGATAATGTTGAAGGTATCGTCCCTGAATTCTTAACCATGTTAAGAGGTGTTATCGATTCACCAGACATTCCGTTAAACGTTTCTCGTAGTTACTTACAAGCTGATGGTGCGGTGAAAAAGATTTCATCTTACATCACACGTAAAGTTGCAGATAAATTAAAATCTTTATTCAACAATAATCGTGAAGATTTCGAAAAGAAATGGGACGACATCAAAATTGTTATTGAATATGGAATGCTTTCAGAGGAAAAATTCTTTGAAAAAGCAGATAGTTTTGCACTTTACCCAACGGTTGATGGCAAATACTATACGTTTGAAGAATTAACTAACGCCATTAAAGCGAAGCAGACTGACAAGGATGATAAAATGGTGATTCTTTATGCGTCTAATAAAGATGAACAACATGCTTATATTGAATCTGCTAAAGCTAAGGATTATGAAGTGTTATTATTAGACTCTCCAATTGTAAGTCATTTAATGCAGAAGTTAGAAACAACAAAAGAAAACATTTCGTTTGCTAGAGTTGATGCTGATCATATTGATAACTTAATCAAGAAAGATGACACGGTAATTTCTAAATTGTCTGACGAAGAAAAAACACAATTAGATGAATTACTAAAAGAAGTTGTGCCTTCAGAAAAATTTATGGTACAATTAGAAGCTATGGATAGCAATGCATCACCATTTATGATTACACAACCAGAGTTTATGCGTCGTATGAAAGAGATGCAACAAACTGGAGGTGGCATGTTTGGTATGGGCAATATGCCAGAAATGTACAACTTGGTGGTGAACACAAACCATGAATTGGTTGGTGAAATATTAAACACTAAAACCAAGAAGAAACAAGAGCGTCTAATTAATCAAAGTTTAGACTTGGCACGTTTATCGCAAGGTTTGCTTAAAGGTGAAGAGTTAACAAACTTCATTAAGCGTAGTTACGAGATGATAAAGTAATCTTGAATGATATGTCATACTGAACTTGTTTTAGTATAACCACTGATACAAAACCACTTAGGCAATCCTAAGTGGTTTTTTTGTAACTTTAAATCTGAGACGACGTCTTATTAAAGTAACAATCAATCAAACTATGTAATGAAAACAAAGATTTCTCTAATCGTTGTTGTATTTAGCTTCCTTTTTACAACAGCTCAAGATCAAAATTTAACCCAACAATTCGATGATATTGTAGCGCAATATTACAATGATGCTAATGCACCTGGAGCTACGGTTTTAGTTGCTAAAAACGGGAAAGCCATTTATAGAAAAGCTGTCGGTAAATCTAACTTAGAATTAGATGTAGATATGATTCCTGAAAATGTGTTTATGCTGGCTTCAATCACAAAACAATTTACAGCAGTTGCTATTTTAATGTTAGAAGAACAAGGCAAACTAAGCTTAGATGATCCTATTACTAAGTTTATCCCAGATTATCCTACGCATGGAAAAACAATAACTGTGCATCATCTTCTTAACCACACCTCTGGTATTAAAAGCTACACAAGTATAGGAGATTTAAAACAAGTCGCCAGACAAGACAAAACCTTAGACGAGCTAATAGATTTCTTTAAAAATGAACCTATGGATTTTGATCCAGGCGAAGATTTTCGTTACAATAATTCTGGCTATGTATTACTTGGTAAAATTATAGAAGTAGCGTCTGGCGAAACCTATGCAAACTTTATTAATAATCATATTTTTAAACCATTAGACATGAAGGCTTCACAATATGGAAGTCGTAGTAAACTTATTAAAAACAGAGCCATGCCTTATGAAGAAGGAGACAAAGGTTATGTTAATGCAAGTTACCTCAGCATGTCTATACCACATGCAGCAGGAGCACTTACCTCAACCATTGACGATATGCTAAAGTGGCAAAATGCCTTAGCCAATAACACGTTAATAAAAGCATCCACATTACAAAAAGCAATTAATGGTTCTCAACTAAATAGTGGCGAACATATTGATTATGGCTACGGATTAGGAGAGTTATCACTTAAAGGCTCTAAAGGTTATACGCATAGTGGTGGCATTTTTGGGACCTCTACAAATGGCATCTATTTAATAAATGAAGACGTCTATGTTATTGGCCTAAGCAATTGTAGCTGTAATAATATTGACGCTGTAACAACGCAATTGGCTGCTGCTGCCATAGGTAAACCATATCCATCAATGAAAGATGTGATACAATTAAATGAAGATCAACTAAAAAAATGGGTTGGTGCTTATCAATTTGAGGATGGTACCATAAGACATATTTTCTTTAAGGATGGAGCATTAAAAAGTATGAGAGAATCCATCACAAATACTGTCTTTGACATTTTCCCTTTGTCTGAAAACCGATTTATGTTTGCTGATGGAAATATTGAGTATAAATTTTCAAAGTCTGATGATGGTAAAAAGCAAGCCATATTTATTACAGATTCTGAAAATATTGGTAAACATATAGACAAAGCTATGCCTGAAGCAAGAAAAGAAATCACACTATCTAATGATATTTTGAGTCAATATGTTGGCAAGTACCAGTTAGCACCAAACTTTAATGTGGTTATTACTGTAAAAGGAAATGAGATTTATGCTCAAGCTACAGGACAAGGACAATTTCAACTTTTTGCTGAGAACGAAACCACCTTTTTTGCAAAGGTAGCAGCCTTGAAAGTGGTTTTTAATAAAAATGCTTCTGGAAAAGTAGAAAGTTTTACCTTGTATCAAGGTGAAGAAGAAACCATTGCCTCAAAAATAGAATAACATTAACCCTTCGTAAATAAAACCACTTAGAATATTCTAAGTGGTTTTTTTCTTATAGAAACAAGCGCTTTAACTTCTTTTATATACCAATATCGAATTTAACTGTTCTAAGTTTTTCTTTTAGTTAATTTCAGACTGCCTTAAACCAAATCAAAGTGAGATCTGAAAACTCTATAATCAATAAAATTTTTGAAGGGCTTGTTTTTACAGTTGAAGAAATAAAGCTTATAGAATCTGTATTCCATAAAATTTTTATACAAAAAGGGGAGATTCTCATTCATCCTGGAGATGTTGTAGATAGTCAGTATTACATACTAAATGGATGCCTAAGATCTTTTTATACAGACAAACAAGGTAAAGAATACACTATACAGTTTGGAATTAAAGATTGGTGGATGAGTGATTTTACAGCTTTTTTCTCTGGTGAAAAAGCCATTATGACCATAGAGGCACTGGAAGATTCTATTATTTATGGAATAAACAGAGAAGACAAGGAGTATTTATATGATCAAGTTCCAAAGATAGATCAGTTTATAAGAAAAAAATTAGAACGTGCTTTTGCTGCTTTTCAAAGAAGAATACTAACTGGCATTTCTAAACCTGCCAAAGAGCGATATATTGACTTCTTAGCAACGTATCCTGATATAGAAAAGTATTTAAAAAACTATCATATCGCTTCTTTCTTAGGTATTACCACAGAAAGTCTTAGTAGAATTAGAAAAGAAATGTAATACTTACGCATTTCTTAACATACATCAATTTTTTATTGCTTTATTAACCATACTTTTACCGTCCCTAACACACATTTTTAAGTGATCCCTAAGGATTAATAGCCAAAAAGCGCAAGTTTAATAGACTTGCGCTTTTTTTTTATAGAATCCATAACCTAAAGATTATACATTGTTTCATCTATCTTTGCTTTACAATAGATATAAAATTGAAACCAGAGAACAAACTTTCAAATGTAAAAGCGCAACTGCATCCCAGAAATAAGCATAACACACGTTATGATTTTTCTAAACTCATTAAGAGTTTACCTGAGCTATCTCAATACGTTTCTAAAAATAAATATGGTGATGACTCAGTTGATTTTTTTAATCCTGATGCTGTTTTAACACTGAACAAAGCTTTGTTAAAACAGCATTATGACATTGATTTCTGGGAAATTCCGAAGCATTATCTATGTCCACCAATTCCTGGAAGAGCTGATTATTTACATTACATTGCCGATTTACTTGGAGAGACATACACAAAAATCCCTGAAGGTTCTAAAATAAAAGGCTTAGATATTGGTGTTGGTGCCAATTGCATTTACCCAATTATAGGACATCAAGAATACGGTTGGTCCTTTATTGCTTCAGACGTTAGTGAAAATGCTATAAAGTCTGCTAAACAAATCGTAGAACAAAATGAAAAGCTTTCTTCTTACATAGAACTTAGACTTCAAAAACAACGTAAAGCATTTTTTAATGGTATACTTTCCGAAGATGAAAAAATAGATTTTAGTATTTGTAATCCTCCTTTTCATGCCTCAAAAGAAGAGGCTGAAAAAGCTAACTTAAGAAAGCTTAAAAACCTGAAAGGAAAAACTAAAGGTAAAACCAAATTGAATTTTGGTGGGCAACATAACGAATTGTGGACCAAAGGTGGTGAAGCTCGTTTTATAAAAGATATGATTTTTGAAAGTAGAAACTTTAGTAAACAATGTCTATGGTTTACAACATTAGTGTCTAAAGAAGCTACTTTAAAGCCTACTTATAAAATCCTTGAAAATGTCGACGCAACAGCTATAAAAACTATAGAAATGGGACAAGGTCAAAAAAGAAGTCGTTTTATAGCTTGGACATTTTTGACGGAACAAGAACAAAAACAGTGGGTAAAAAACCGTTGGTAAAATTTTATTCTACCTTTGTTTTATCATTGTCATACAGCATCATGTGCGGAATGACAAAACCACTTTAAACATAATTCAAACATATGTCATTTAAGGATCTAAAACTCATTAAACCACTTCTAAAAGCCATTGAAGCTTCAGGTTACACAGAACCTACATTAGTGCAAGAACGTACTATTCCTGTAATTTTAGAAGGTAAAGATGTTATAGTTTCTGCCCAAACCGGAACAGGGAAAACAGCAGCTTTTGCGTTACCAATTTTACAGCAGTTGTTTGATAAACAAGACGCACCAAAACGTGGCAAGAAAATAAAGGCTTTAGTTATTAGTCCTACACGAGAACTGGCGCTACAGATTCAGCAGAATTTTAAAAACTATGCGCAGTTTTCCAACCTTAGGTCCTTAGTTATTTTTGGAGGTGTTGCTATTGAACCTCAGGTCGATGTTCTTAAAAAAGGAGTTGATATTCTTATTGCAACTCCTGGTCGTCTTCTAGACTTATACAAACAAGATTTAATCAACTTAGATAAGGTTGAAACTTTTGTTTTAGACGAAGCTGATTTAATGTTAGCTATGGGCTTTATTGATGATGTAAAAAAAATAGAACGTCTTTGCCCAGAAGAAAAACAGACCTTATTATTTTCTGCTACGATTCCTTACAAAATAGAAGAGCTTGCTAATTCAATTTTAAAAGATCCTGAGAGAATTGATGTTACTCCAACACAATCAGTAGCCCAAGATGTAAGTCAAGTATTGTATTACGTGCCTAAACGTAGAAAAATAGAATTGTGTTTGCATTTACTACGAAATACGGTAAAAGGAAATGTTATCATCTTTAGACGCACCAAATTTGGTGTAAAAAAGCTAGAGGAACGCTTGGCAGAAAAAGGCTATCGCGTCGATAGTATTCATGGTGACAAAAATCAGAATGACCGACAAACAGCTTTAAACAAATTCAAAAATGGCTATGCTAAAATTTTAATTGCTACAGATGTGGCTGCTCGTGGTATAGACATTAATGAGCTAGATAACGTACTTAATTTTGACATGCCAAACGTTGCCGAAACTTACGTTCATCGAATAGGTAGAACTGGTCGTGCAGGGAATATAGGTTCTGCATATTCATTGTGTTCTGCAGATGAAAAAAGTTATGTAAAGACTATTGAAAACTATGTCAATGTTCAGATTCCGGTAGAAAAAGAGCATCCTTATCCTTTAGACCCAAATGCAAAACCTATTGTCCACAAAAAGAAAGGCAGTAAGTACAAAAAAGGTCGTAAAAGTGAAGCCTCTAAAAAGAAGAAAAGACGTTGGTATTAATAAATTAATATCCTGTCTTTCTAGAAAATCAGAAGGACAGGATATTGTAAATTTTATTTCCCTATATCTATAAAATCTTCTCCAAATCTTACAATGCCGTTTGTAATATGAATTTTTATTTTGTTAGGATTCTCTTTCTCTCCAATTACCATCATTTTAGAATGCTCCTTTTTTCGGCTTGGCGGAATTTCTGTAATTAATTTTGCCCAATAATGCACTGTATTATAGCCATACGTTTCGATAAAGTATTCTGATTTTTCAGGAAAAAACAAATTGATTTCAGAATAATCTGATGACATCTGGAATTCTCTAAAGTTTTGAGAAAAATTATGGAACCAAAACTTACTATTAAAATCTACTATCCTAACCTTTTCAGCTATTTCACCAACTTTAATATTGCTAAACTCGGTATCAACATCTACTTTTTTTAACTGTGCCACTTGTACCTCATCAACATGGGTAAACTTATAAGTTCCTCCTTCTAAAAAATT
>JASBSE010000235.1 GCA_030149115.1 Winogradskyella sp.
GATCGTTCAAAACCACACTTAAATATAGGTACTATTGGACACGTAGATCACGGTAAAACAACTTTAACTGCTGCTATTACTAAAGTATTAGCTGATGCAGGTTTATCTGAAGCAAGAGCATTCGATCAAATCGATAATGCACCAGAAGAAAAAGAAAGAGGTATTACAATTAATACATCTCACGTAGAATATCAAACAGCTAATCGTCACTATGCTCACGTTGACTGTCCAGGTCACGCGGATTACGTAAAGAACATGGTTACTGGTGCTGCTCAAATGGATGGTGCTATATTGGTTGTTGCTGCAACAGATGGTCCTATGCCACAAACTCGTGAGCATATCTTACTTGGTCGTCAGGTAGGTATTCCTCGTATCGTTGTATTCATGAACAAAGTGGATATGGTTGATGACGAAGAGTTGTTAGAGTTAGTAGAAATGGAAATCAGAGATTTATTATCATTTTATGAATATGATGGTGATAATGGACCTGTAATTGCTGGTTCTGCATTAGGTGCATTAAATGGCGAGCAAAAATGGGTTGATACTGTAATGGAGTTAATGGAAGCTTGTGATAATTGGATTGAAGAGCCAGTACGTGATATGGATAAGCCTTTCTTAATGCCAATCGAAGATGTATTCTCAATTACTGGTCGTGGTACTGTTGCAACTGGTCGTATTGAAACAGGTGTAGCTAATACAGGTGATCCTGTTGAGATTATCGGTATGGGTGCTGAGAAATTAACTTCTACCATTACTGGTATTGAAATGTTCCGTCAGATTTTAGATAGAGGTGAAGCTGGTGATAACGCAGGTATCTTATTAAGAGGTATTGAGAAAACTCAAATCTCTAGAGGTATGGTAATCGTTAAGCCTGGTTCTGTAACACCACACCAAAAATTTAAAGCTGAGGTTTATATCCTTAAGAAAGAAGAAGGTGGACGTCACACTCCATTCCACAATAACTACCGTCCTCAGTTCTACGTACGTACAACTGACGTAACTGGAAACATTTCTCTTCCAGATGGTGTTGAGATGGTAATG
>JASBSE010000432.1 GCA_030149115.1 Winogradskyella sp.
GTCATTAGGATCAAATTTACGCTGAAAACTCTGCACACTCAACCGCATAGGTGTTAACGGGTTTTTAATCTCGTGTGCTACTTGTTTTGCCATTTCTCTCCAAGCCTGTTCACGTTCGCTAGTTGCCAGTTTTACAGCACTGGCTTCTAGCTCATCTATCATGCTGTTATATGAGTTGACGAGGGTTTCTATTTCTTCGCTTGTAGAGTCTACTTGGATTTTTTTGTTGCGCTTTTCAAGCCTAGTCTCGTTCATTTTGTCACTAATGGTCTTGAGTGATTTTGTTATATAAGTTGAAATAAAATATGCAAACACAATGGCCACCAAGATCATGGCAAAGTAGGCATAACCCAAGCGCATTAAAAACTCATTAAGTTCCCTGTTAAGAAAATCATCATTTTCTAAATAGGGTAAATTTAGTATGGCTAAATTTTTAAACTTGCCATCGGTAATGTATGAATACGAAGATTGAAACGTTTGTCCGTTTTCTTCTTGCTTAATAACGTATCGATGCTCAGCGGTATTTGATAAGGTATTGAGAACTTCCGCTCCAAGACATCTATCTGACGAATCTCTTAATATGGTACGTTTAGAACTTTTTAAAAGTTCTCCTTCTAAATCGTATAAGTTAATTTGAAGATTATGAACAGCGTCTATATCAAAGATTGCATCTTTAAATATTAAAGGAATATTTTCTGTAGTTACGGGATACGTAGTTTCTTGTATAGTAAATTCTATACTTTTTCTAATAGCTTTTTCCTTTCGCTCTAAACGCTCTCTGTGATAATCCTTTGCCTCTTCGTTATACTGATATATTGTAACCGCTGCAATTAATATTGAAGCCAATAACACTAAGAGTATCATGGCAATAAATATTCTAGATCGTAATGACAGTTTTTTAATTTTCATCAGCTTATTAATGGACTAAATATAGCAATAATCAAGCCAACTAGGCATTAGGATTTTTTTTCGCGTATGCGTTTATAAAGTTTAAATCCTAACATTAACAAAATTCCGAGTACAACGATTCCAATAAGCCCAAATATCCAATTAATACTACTTTTTAAGATTACTAAAAAGACTACTGCAAAAAGAATAAAGGTTGCTCCCTCATTCCAAATTCTCATAAAATTTGAAGTTACTTTTACTTCGTCATTTTGAAGTTGTTTGTAGTAAATGTGTGTTTTAAAGTGGTATATAAAAAGTAATACTACAAAAGTTAGTTTTACATGCATCCAGCTTTGCTGAAACCAACTTGGCATTAAAATCATTAACCAAATCGCAAATAGTGTTGCTAAAATTGCTGAAGGCCAGGTGATAATAAACCACAAACGCTTCGCCATAAGCTTTAGCTGCTTTCCTAGAATTTCTTTTTCTGGAGATGGCTTATAAAATGCCTCTATTTGATATACAAATAATCTCGGAATATAAAACAAACCTGCAAACCAAGTGATAACAAAAATGAGATGTAGTGATTTTATGTAATTGTAGTATTCCATTTATTTAGGTTAGATTCTCCTTAAACTTTCTCGTTATTTAGATGCTGAAACAAATTCAGCATTACAAAATTATACTTAATCCTCAACAAACAAATAATTCAACTGTTTAGAATTAAAAGCTACATTGAATGCTTTTACCTCATCATTAAGAATTGTATTAAACTGAGATAATTGTTTTTCAATTTTTGAAGTCAATTCATTTTTAACAGCAACATCTTGATCGGTTGGTGCGAAATCGCCCATGCTCACCAAAGCATTGAGATGCCCTAATTTATTGGTCAACTTAATTGGAAAGTTTAAAGGATCTTGACCGCTTCTGTTTTTGGTTTGGTATAGTTCTTTTTCAATATCAGAAAGTTGCTCTTCTAAGGCTTTGGCTTTTTCTACCAAGTCTTTTACATTCTCATCGTCTTTATATTGCTTTTGAAATGCACTTAGCTGGCTATTAATATTTCTTATTTTTTTAATGGATTTATGCGCTTTGTCCATCGTTTCGTTAACATCCTTGATAAACTGAAACTGCTTTTCCATATCAGCAAGCGTACTTTCTGCCCTCGGATCTGCAAGAATCGTAAATGGTTGTGACTGCTCATCTCCATTAACATTTAAACTCACCTTATACTTACCAGGAATTGCTCTTGGTCCTTCTAAACTTGCCCACCACAATATCATACCAGGTAAACGTTCTGCACCATCATAAGTCATATTCCAAACAAACTGATTTGCTCCATTTTCAACTTTAAGTATATTCTTTTTGTCTTTATTTGAAAATGTTTTAATCGTGTCTCCTTTTGTATCGAAATAGGTTAGAGACACCCTGTCATCTTCCTTGTAATCTTTTAAATTGAAATACGTAATAACACCATTTGGATGATTAGCACCAGATGTTAAACTACCTCTTCTACCTCCACCACGCATTCTGTAGGTATCATTAGGTTGAAATAAAATAGTTTTGCTTAAATCTGCATCATATAATTGATGAATTACGGTTAAATCGTCTATCATCCAAAGACTTCTACCTTGAGTTGCAACGATTAAATTATTGTCTTTTATAGTTAAATCGGTTATTGGCACAATTGGTAAATTCAACTGAAATGGTTTCCAGTCTTTACCATCGTTAAACGAAATATACATTCCTGTTTCAGTACCTGCATACAGTAAACCTTTACGTTTTGGATCTTCTCTTAAAACTCTCGTAAAATGCTCTCCGTTAATACCATTAGTGATTTTTTTCCAGGTTTTTCCGTAGTCCGTGGTTTTATACAAATAAGGTGCAAAATCACCTGTTTTGTATTTTGTACCAGCGACATAGCAAGTACCTTCATCAAAAGCACTTGGCTCTATACTATTAATCATCATCCAATCTGGCATACCTTTAGGTGTAACGTTGTCCCAGGTTTTACCACCATCTTTAGTAACGTGAATTAAACCATCATCACTACCAACCCAAAGCAAACCTTCTTTTAAAGGGGATTCGTTCGCTGCAAAAATGGTACAATAGTACTCTACAGAAGTATTATCTTGTGTAATTGGTCCGCCTGACGATTTTAATTTTTCCGGATCATTTCGAGTTAAATCTGGACTAACGATTTCCCAAGATTGCCCTTCATTTTCAGTAACATGAACGTGTTGAGAAAAGGTGTATAATCGATTTGGATTATGCTTAGAAAACATAATTGGAAAATTCCATTGAAAACGATACTTCATGCCTTCTGCACCATGACCCATAGGATTGTCTGGCCAAACATTTATTGCTCTTACTGTTCCTGTTTTATGATTCACTCGCGTTAAAAACCCATCATAGCTTCCACCATAAACAATATCGTTATCCTCAGGATCTACAGCAATATGAGCACTTTCACCGCCTGCTGTACTTTCCCAATCGTCTTCTGTTATTGCATAACCATCTGTTCTGTGGGGAATTCTTATAGTAGAATTATCCTGCTGTGCCACATAA
>JASBSE010000294.1 GCA_030149115.1 Winogradskyella sp.
CATAATCTCCAACTCTTAAAGTACCTGCCTGAACTAAGATAGTAGATACATAACCTCTACCTTTATCTAAGTAAGCTTCAACTACAGTTCCGTTAGCTGGTTTATTTGGATTAGCTTTTAGTTCTAACAATTCAGCTTCTAGAAGTACTTTTTCTAAAAGTTCCTTTACACCTGTACCAAATTTAGCAGAAATATCATGGGATTGAATTTTCCCTCCCCAATCTTCTACTAATAAATTCATATTAGCTAATCCTTCTTTTACTTTATCAGGGTTAGCATCTGGCTTATCTATTTTATTAATAGCAAATACAATCGGCACTCCAGCTGCCTGAGCATGCGAAATAGCCTCTTTGGTTTGTGGCATTATTGCGTCATCTGCAGCCACAACAATAATAGCGATATCTGTAACCTGAGCACCACGAGCACGCATTGCTGTAAAGGCCTCGTGACCTGGTGTATCTAAGAATGCTATTTTTTGTCCGTTATCTAATTGTACACCGTAAGCACCAATATGCTGTGTGATTCCACCAGATTCACCTGCAATTACATTTTCTTCACGAATGTAATCTAACAATGATGTTTTACCATGATCTACGTGACCCATTACTGTTACAATTGGTGCACGTGATTTTAAATCCTTTGGATCATCTTCTGCAGTCTCAATAGACTCTTCAATATCCGCTGTTACAAACTCTACTTCGTAACCAAACTCTTCTGCAACAATAGATAATGTTTCTGCATCTAGACGTTGGTTCATGGTTACCATCATACCTAGCGACATACATGCTGAAATAACTTGAGTTACGCCAACATCCATCATAGTAGCAACTTCACTTACGGTTACAAACTCAGTAACCTTAAGTATTTTACTTTCTGCTGCCTCTGCCTGAAGTTCTTTTTCAGATTGCTCTCTATGTCTATCTCTTTTCTCACGACGGTTTTTAGCACCTCTACCTTTACTAGATTTTCCTTGAAGTTTCTCTAGAGTTTCTCTTACTTGTTTTTGTACTTCTTCTTCGCTTGGCTCTTCCTTAACTACCTTTGGACGAGCACCTCTTCCTTTTTGACCACCTCTTCTATTATCAAAATTTGGTCTTCCACCTCCATCATTTCCGCCTTTACTAATTCGACGTCTCTTACGTTTATTATTATCGTTAGAAGATTCTGTTTTTTTCTCTTCTTTTTTCTTCTTAGGCTTATTGAATTGAGAAAGATCAATTTTTTTACCAGTTGTAGTTGGTCCTGATAATTTTTGATATTGAGTTTTTAACTTCTCGTCTGTTCTTGGTTGTGTAGACTCTTCTTTCTTCTCAACCTTAGGTTCAACCTTTTTAGGTTCTTCTTTCTTTGGTTCCTCTTTCTTTGGCTCTTCCTTTTTAGGCTTTTCTTCTTCTACCTTTGGTTTTTCAACCTTAGCAACCGGCTTTTCTTCTTCTTTTTTCTCCTCTTTCTTCTCTTCTATAGCTTTAGGTTTTTTATCTAAATCGATTTTACCTATTTGCTTTGGGCCACTAAGTTCAGCTTTAGCTTTTACTACAGTTTCTTTAGCGGCTTCCTTCTTTTCTTTTTCTTCAATTTCGCGTTCGCGCTGCTCACGGAGCTTTTCCTTCTCCTTGAGTTTTGCTTCACTTACTTCTTGAGCTTTTTCACGCTTTGATGCATCTGTTTGAAATTCATCAGACAACGTGTCGTAAACCTCTTGCGAAATTTTTGTATTAGGACTTTTCTCAATTTCGATGCCCTTAGACTCTAAAAAGTCTACTGCACGATCTAGTGAGATATTTAGTTCTCTTAATACTTTATTAATTCTAATTTGAGCCATAAATTGCTGT
>JASBSE010000311.1 GCA_030149115.1 Winogradskyella sp.
ATTCAGGTTGCTGCTACAGATATTTCTGTTTTGGTTACTGGTGAAAGTGGTGTTGGTAAAGAAAGTATTCCAAAAATTATACACCAACTTTCTCATAGAAAGCACGGCAAATATATTGCTGTAAACTGTGGTGCTATACCAGAAGGTACTATAGACAGTGAGTTGTTTGGTCACGAAAAAGGTGCGTTTACAGGAGCTACACAAACACGTTCTGGTTATTTTGAAGTTGCTGATGGCGGAACCATATTCTTAGATGAAGTTGGTGAGTTGCCATTAACAACACAAGTACGTTTACTGCGTGTTTTAGAGAATGGAGAGTTTATTAAGGTAGGTTCTAGTAAGGTTCAAAAAACCAATGTAAGAATCGTGGCTGCTACAAACGTTAACATGTTTGAAGCCATTAAGAAAGAAAAGTTTAGAGAAGATCTTTACTATCGCTTGAGCACTATAGAAATCAATCTTCCTGCTTTAAGAGAGCGCAAAGAGGACATTCATTTATTGTTTAGAAAATTTGCCAGCGACTTTGCTTTAAAATACAAAATGCCAACAGTAAAGTTAACTGACGATGCTGTTGCTTTACTTTTAAAATACCGTTGGAATGGTAACATTCGCCAATTACGAAATGTTGCTGAACAGGTTTCGGTTTTAGAGCATAATCGTACTATTAATGCAGTTACACTTCAGAATTATTTACCAAATACAGGTTCAAATTTACCTGCAGTAATAAATAACACTAAATCTGAAAGTGACTTTAGCAGTGAAAGAGAAATACTTTACAAAGTGTTATTCGACATGAAAAGTGATTTGAATGACCTTAAAAAGCTAACCATGGAACTAATGAAGTCTGGCAGTGTTTCTGATGTTAAAAAGGAAAATGAACACCTAATACAAAAGATCTATGGCGATGATGATGGTGACGATTACGAAACAGCATCTGAAGTAGAGAATTTAGAAGTACTATCTATACCTCAGCATACTGAAGATAATGACTCAGATATAATAGATGTAGACGATAAATATCACTTTGCTGAAGAGATTGAAGAAGAAGAAACCTTATCTTTACAAGACAAGGAACTAGAACTTATAAAAAAATCCTTGGAACGTCACAACGGCAAAAGAAAACTTGCTGCCGCAGAATTAGGTATAAGTGAACGTACACTTTACAGAAAAATTAAGCAATACGATCTTTAAGAAAAGATTAGCACAACACAAGTACTATTAAAAAAGCTAAGACGTTCAGATAAAAAAACGCTTCATGAGATTATTAAAATATATTGGCATACTGTTTCT
>JASBSE010000347.1 GCA_030149115.1 Winogradskyella sp.
GAAGAGGCTTTAGAATTTAAAGACGTGAAGAAATATTTCATTCACGATATAGATTCATATAAGATTGTTTTTATTGATGGTAAGTATTCTTCGCATTTGTCTCAAACCACACATGATGGTTTAGACGTTTGCTTAATGTCAGCGGCTTTAACAAAGCCAAAATACAGAATTGTCATTGAAAACTATTTCAATAAAATAGCAACAAAAGATAGTTTATCTGCCTTGAATACTGCATTTTCTGCAGAAGGAGCTTTTATTCATATTCCGAAGAATAAGCTAGTAGACAAACCAATCCAAATCCTTCATTTTTCAACAGGAAATGAAGCTGCTCTAATGTTACAGCCTCGTAACTTAGTTATTGTTGATGAGAATTCTCATGTTCAAATTATTGAACGTCATCAGAGTTTAACAGAAAATCCTGTTTTAACTAATTCTGTAACTGAGATTTTTGGTAACAAACGTGCTATTGTAGATTATTATAAAATTCAAAATGATAACCAATCGGCATCATTGATAGACAATACATTCATTAATCAAAAGCAAGAAAGTATTGTAAAAGTGCACACCTTCTCTTTTGGTGGCAAATTGATAAGAAATAACCTCAACTTTTACCAAAATGGTGAGCGTATAGATTCTACAATGAAAGGCATCACTATTATTGGTGATAAACAACATGTAGACCATAATACTTTAGTTCATCATATAGAACCTAATTGTGAAAGTCATCAAGATTATAAAGGTATTTTTGGCGATAATTCTACTGGTGTTTTCAACGGAAAGGTTTTGGTAGAAAAAGAAGCTCAGAAAACAGATGCTTTTCAAGCCAACAATAATATTTTATTAAGTGATAAAGCAAGCATAAACACCAAACCTCAGCTAGAGATTTTTGCTGATGATGTAAAATGTTCTCACGGTTGTACTATTGGACAATTAGATGAGAGTGCTATGTTTTACTTGCGCTCACGTGGTATACCAGAAAAAGAAGCCAGAGGATTATTGATGTTTGCTTTTAGTAATAATGTTTTAGATTCAGTTAAAATTCCTGAAATTAAAAGCAGAATTACTAAGATTATTGCTGGTAAGCTAGGTGTAAATATTGGGTTTAACCTATAAATGGATGGTATAAAATCACATATAGATTTTAATGTCCAAAAAATAAGAAAAGACTTTCCCATTCTAAACCGCAAGGTTAATGGTAAGCCTTTAATATATTTTGATAATGCGGCAACATCTCAAACTCCACAACAGGTTATTGATGTTATTGTAGACTACTACTCTAGCTACAATGCAAATATTCATAGAGGAGTTCATGCTTTAAGCCAAGAAGCAACCGACGCCTATGAGCAGTCGCGTATTAAAATTCAAAAACATTTTAATGCTGCTAAAGCTTACGAGATCATTTTTACATCTGGCACTACACATGGTATTAATTTAGTGGCTAATGGTTTTTCTTCAATCTTAAAAAAGGGAGATGAAATCATTGTTTCTGCTTTAGAGCATCACAGCAATATTGTGCCTTGGCAAATGCTTTGCGAGAAAACCGGAGCAATTCTTAAGGTAATACCAATGGATATGAATGGCGAATTGGTACTTTCAGAATTTGATAAACTTCTTAATCAAGAGACAAAACTGGTTTTTGTAAACCATGTTTCTAATGCACTTGGTACAATAAACCCTATTGAAACCATAATAGAAAAAGCTCATGAAGTTGGAGCTGCTGTTTTGGTTGATGGCGCACAAGCGGCTCCACATATTAAAGCAGATGTTCAAGCATTAGACGTAGATTTCTATGTGTGTTCAGCACATAAAATGTGTGGCGCAACAGGTGTTGGTGCTCTTTATGGCAAAGAAGAATGGTTAACGAAATTGCCACCTTACCAAGGAGGAGGCGAAATGATTGCCGAAGTAACATTCGAAAAAACCACATACGCAGATTTACCTCATAAGTTTGAAGCCGGAACACCTAATATTTGTGGCGGAATTGCTTTTGGTGCGGCTATAGATTACATGAACTCTATTGGTTTTGAAACTATAGCAAATTATGAAAATGAACTTTTAGTTTATGCCACAGAGCAGCTTCAAAAAATTGAAGGTGTAACTATTTATGGTACATCCAAACACAAAACTTCTGTAATCTCTTTTAATGTTGGCAATATTCACCCTTACGATATAGGCACTATATTGGATAAAATGGGGATTGCAGTACGTACAGGTCATCATTGCGCTCAGCCTATTATGGACTTTTATAACATTCCTGGCACTATTAGAGCTTCTTTTATGTTTTATAATACCAAAGAAGAAATAGACAATTTTATTGCTTCATTAAAAAAAGCAATAATGATGTTATCCTAATTTATTAAATAATAGACATACTTATATTTCTCTATTATCGGGAGTTTGGCATCAAAAGTGTAACTTAGTTTAATAAAATCTCTATTTATGAAACTTTTACTAAGTATTCTTACTTTAGTTACACTTACAGGATCTTGTAATTCTGCTAAGTCAACATTGACTGAACAAAAAGAGAACATGACACAATCTGGCTTATCAGGAACTTATAGCATTAGCCAATTAGAATCTAAGGATGTATCCTATGAAGGGCTTACGATTACCTTTAATGACTCTATAAATCATGCCTCTGGTTTTTCAGGCTGTAATACCTTTTTTGGAAATTACACTCTCAAAGAAAACACTATTAAATTCGGTCCAATTGCAAGTTCTAAAAAACTCTGTGAACCAGACTTTAATAACCTAGAAAAGGACTTTCTAAAAGCATTAAACGAAGTTAGTTCATTTATCGCAAAAAATGATACGCTTACCTTTTATAATCAAAGTACTAAAGCTTTTACAGCCATAAAAAATGAAGCCTCAAGACCTAGCAAAAGTGACATTGTAAAGGATAATTACAAAAAAATTGCTGTAATTTATGAAAGCTCAACAAGAGGGTCGTTTGAACATATTGAGATTTCAAAAACACAAATAAAATTTTCAAAAGATAGAAGTTTAAAAAATATGGAGATCTATGAGTGCAATCCGGAAGATTGGAAAGCGCTTAACGAGCTATTAAGTAATTCGGTAGTAGAAAATCTGGATTTACTAAAAGCACCAACAGATAAACGTCTTTATGATGGTGCTGCGCATGCTACACTATCTGTCATAAAAGGTGATGTAGTAATGATGTCTCCCACCTTTGACCATGGCACACCTCCTAAAGAAATAGAATCAATAGTGAATAAGATATTATCAATGGCAGAAATAGCAACTAAACAATAGCTATTTTGTAACTTTGCTTTAAATGAATTTGATTATGACTATTGAAGAGATTCAAAACGAAATAATAGATGAGTTTTCTATGTTTGAAGATTGGGAAGAACGCTATCAGTATATGATAGATTTAGGAAAAACACTTCCTTTAATTGAAGAACAATACAAAACCGATGACCATATAATAAAAGGTTGCCAAAGTAAGGTTTGGGTTCATGCAGAAATGAACGATGACAAAGTAGAATTTACTGCAGATAGCGATGCTATTATTACCAAAGGTATTATTGCTATTTTAATACGAGTATTTTCTAATCAACACCCAAAAGATATTATTGAGGCAAATACTGATTTTATTGATAAGATTGGTTTAAAAGAACACTTATCACCTACCAGAGCTAACGGATTGGTTAGCATGATAAAACAATTAAAAATGTATGCCATTGCATACCAAACGCAGCTAAATTAAGATGAGTGAATCAACTATAGACACTAATGTCCTAGGAGATAAAATAGTACGTGTTTTAAAAACTATTTATGATCCTGAAATCCCAGTAGATATCTACGAATTAGGATTAATATATGATGTTCTTGTAAACGAAGATTATGAAGTAAAAATTTTAATGACCTTAACAACACCTAATTGTCCTGTCGCAGAAACACTACCTCTAGAGGTTGAAGAAAAGGTAAAATCTATAAATGAGATTAAAGACGCCGAAGTAGAAATTACTTTTGATCCACCTTGGTCTCAAGACCTAATGAGTGAAGAAGCAAAATTAGAATTAGGAATGCTATAAAACATTTTTTATGACTGCAACGGGAATTGACGCCATCGCATTTTATGTACCTCAACTCTATGTAACAATGGATAATTTGGCTGAAGCCAGAGGTATAGAAGCAGAAAAATTAAAGAGAGGACTTGGTCTTCAAAAAATGGCAGTGCCAAACATTGGTGAGGATGCTGCGACATTTGCCGCCAATGCCTTACTTAACCTTATTACACAAAACAACATAAATCCTAATGAAATTGGTCGAGTTTATTTGGGTACTGAAAGTGCTATTGACGGCTCTAAACCAACTGCGACATATGCTGTAGAAATTGTTGAAAAAGAATTAGCAGCAAACTACGGAGAACGTAGTTTTAAAAACTGTGATGTTGTAGACTTAACTTTTGCATGTGTTGGAGCAGTAGATGCTTTACAAAACAGTATTGATTGGGTTAAACAAGATAAAAGTAGAAAAGCAATTGTCATAGCTTCAGATTTATCTAAATACGATATCAATTCCACAGGAGAATATACGCAAGGTGCAGGTGCAGTTGCTGTATTGATTAACCATAATCCTTCAATAATTACAATTGATGATGTTTGGGGCGTAGCTTTTAAGAGCGAAGGAGATTTTTTTAAACCTAGACGTTCTTACAAAAAGGTAGATTTACTAAAATCTATTTTAAGTGAATTAGATTTAGAAGCTTCAAGCGAAAAGATTGCCAAGTTCATTTCTACCACAAATTCTGAATTTTGGTCAGATAGTAATGAAGTTGTTGAAGTATTTAAAGAAGAGCCAGTTTTTGATGGTCAATTCTCAAATGCTTGTTACAGTGATAGAATTACCGAAGCCTTAGAACATTTCAACGAAAACAAACCAACGGATTTTAATGAAAAATGGCAGCATATTGTATTTCATTTGCCTTATGCTTTTCACGGAAGACGTATCATTTTCAATAATTGGTTGAATTGGATTAAAAATTCAAATCTTCAGCAAGAATTAGAAAATGAAATAGGTAAACCTGAAGATTCAGACCCAAAAGATTGGTCTAAAAAAGCATACAAGTCCAAACTTTACAGTGATTTTGTAAACTCGAGAATTGCGCAAGGCGAATTGGCATCTTCAGAAATTGGCAATATGTATACGGCTTCAATTTTTATGTCATTGTTGAGTTTTTTATCAGATAATTACAAAAAAGACAATGATATTAGTGGAGATTCTGTTGGTTTTATAGCTTATGGAAGTGGCTCTAAATCTAAAGTGTTTGAAGGTGTTGTACAGAACGGCTGGGCATCTAAAATTAAAGACATTAATCTTTTTGAAACTCTTGAAAACAGAACAGCTATCAGTGTAGAAACTTACGAAAGTATCCATCGTTCTAAGTTAGAACAACCTGTAGAAAATGGTAGTAAAATTTCTTTAGAATATATAGAACGTGATGAAACTAATTACGGACTAAGACGCTATAGTGTAAAATAATTTATGGCAGAAGAAATAATAAATAGAGTTGCTAACAGTAAACTAAAAGTGATTGACCTTGAAGATTATTATCCAAATGGTCAACGTATCCTTTTTGACATAAAAGATTGGTTGCTAGAAGGTTTAGTCCTCCGGGAAAAAGACTTTAGATTACACGTTGCAGAATACGATTGGTCTCAGTATAACAATTGTTATGTTGCACTACATTGCTCTACAAATGCCATAGTACCAGATTGGGCTTATATGCTTATTTCTTTAGAACTTCAAAATTATTCTAAACTGACGGTAGTTGGCTCATTAGAAGATTTAGAGTCTTTGATATATTCTTCAATCATTGCAGAATTAGACCTTAGTATTTACCAAGATATGCCAGTAATTATTAAAGGATGTTCTAACAAGCCAGTACCTACAAATGCCTTAGTCTTGTTGTCTCAAAAGTTAAAGCCTATAGCAAAATCTATAATGTTTGGTGAGGCGTGTTCTTCTGTACCATTATTTAAAAGAAAAAAATAATGTGACTTTTCATCTTTTTTAATGTCTAAATAGTATTCATTTAGATAGATTAAAAAATATCTAAAAGACTAATAATCACTTATATTTGTAGAATAATTACAACTTAAATTATTAAAATTTAATTCATTATGAACAGAAAATTACTTTTATCAGCATTCTTAATGCTTGCAATTTCATTTGGTTTTTCTCAAACAAAAGAAGAGTTACAAGCACAAAAAGCTGAAAAACAAGCTGAAGCT
>JASBSE010000352.1 GCA_030149115.1 Winogradskyella sp.
GACATGTTCTGCTAAAAATGCACGTTACTTAACTGGTGGAAACATTACATTACAAGGTAATTTTGACCCAACGCGATTGTTTTCACCACCTAATGAAATCAAAAAAATGGTGCACCAAATGATTAATGAGTTTGGAAAAGATAAATACATTGTAAATTTAGGTCATGGTATTTTACCAAATATTCCGTTAGATAACGCCAAGGCTTTTATTGATGCTGTAAAGGAATATCAAAGTCCTTTATAGTCAAAACAAGGCTTAGCCCTTGTAACAATTAAATATGCTGAACGTCTTATCTTACATAAGTTGAACTATAAGGATTTCTACTTTCAAAGGAAAACATTATGATACAGGATATATATAGAGGACTTCAGGTTTACACGGGTGCTTACGGATTAATTTCAAAATTAAAATTGTGGAAATACTTCGTTATTCCTGTAATAATAAGCGTTATTGTTTTTGTAATGATTTTTGTTTCAGCTTATGGACTCTCTGATAATCTTGGAGAATGGATGGCTGGTATTTGGATTTGGGAAACAGGTAAGGCAACATTTACTGCTATTTCAACTTTTATTGCTGGTATTATCATTTTTGCAATTGGTCTAATTCTATATAAGCATATTATAATGGCATTGTCTTCGCCTTTTATGAGTCCCGTTTCAGAAAAGATTGAAGCTTACTTTACAGGCAAACCTGCTAAAAATTATGTAAGTACTAATTTCGGTAAACAGCTGGTAAGGGGTATTAGAATTGGTTTAAGAAACCTATCTAAAGAACTTCTTTACACACTACCAATATTAATACTTAAACTTATTCCTGTCGTAAACATTTTTTCAACCGTATTACTCTTTTTAGTTCAGGCCTATTATGCAGGTTTTGCCAATATGGATTACACGCTAGAGCGTCATTTTAAATACAAAGAAAGTGTTGCTTTTATACGACAACATAGAGGGTTGGCTATTGGTAATGGTATTGGTTTTTTACTGTTGCTACTCATTCCTGTAATTGGTGTTATCTTAGTACTGCCATTAAGTGTTACCTCAGCATCAGTGATTGCGGTAGATTTATTGTTTGATGATGATGAAGAGATTGGTTTTGAACCTTTTGATAAAATAGAACTTAGCTAATGACATTACGTTTTAATGATTTTGAAATTAGTGCTGTGCACGAAGGTGATGCCTGGAGGATTTGCGACTTTTGCGTTGCGAATTCAGATCGATTAAAACGTTATTTCCCAAAAACATTAGAGCAGAATTTAAATCCAACATTATCACAACTATTTGTAGACAAAAAGGTGAAACAATTTAGAAATAACGAAGAATTTTTGTTCACTTTAAAGCATTCTGAAAATAGAAAACTAGTTGGCCTTATCTACATTAAAGAACTGAATTGGGACAACAAACAAGGCGAATATGCATATTGCATAGACTACACTCAAAAAGGTAAAGAGTTAATGTCTAAAGCGATTTCAGAATTAAATCGGATTGCTTTTAACGAGTTGGGTTTAGAAACTATTCAAATTATTGTACATAAAGACAATCTTAGTAGCATAAAAGTTGCTAGAAACAACAACTTTGAATGGCAAAAAACACTTAAAAATGAATTTACTCCT
>JASBSE010000388.1 GCA_030149115.1 Winogradskyella sp.
TAGGTCGTAAATTAGAAACTACAGGTCATGAAGTATTAAAAGCAGTTCATCCTCACCCAACAATGAGTGAAGCAGTTATGGAAGCTGTTGCAGATGCTTATGATGAAGTGATTCATCTATAATAATACAACTAAATAATAAAAAAAGCGATTCGTAAAGAATCGCTTTTTTTATAATCTATATCCTAGTCCAAGGAAAAGTACATTGGGTGATAATTCCTCTAAACCAATAGTGTATTTCATATTCATACTTAAGTCAGAAGAAAAATCATAATCTAAACTCAAATCTGCACGTACTTTAAATTTATTAGAGAAAAAATCAAAGAAATAATTTAAACTTGGACCAACCAAAATGTGTACATTCTCATATACATTATATTTTAGATAAATAGGTGCGTTTAAAAATTTGAAATCTCCAACACCTTTGTATAATAATTCAGGTTGTAAATGAAAGCCATTATCTATCGGAAAATCTACAAAAATACCTCCATAATAACCAATCTCAGTATCTGGATTTGTACCAAAATCTCCTTCGGTTACTTTAAAAAAGGTAAAGTTTAATCCACCTTTAACACCAAATTCTGTTTGAGCAGATAGTATTATACAAAAACAAATTGCCAATAAAGTTAAGGGAAGTTTTTTCATTCTTAAAAGATAAAACTTTCAATTGCTAAATCATAGCTTTTAAGACCAAAACCAAGAATTACACCTTTTGCATTTGGTGAAATGTAAGATTGATGCCTAAATTCCTCACGTGAAAATGTATTGGATATATGCACTTCTACAACTGGTGTTTCTATAGCTTTTACAGCATCACCAATACCAACAGAAGTATGTGTATATGCTGCTGCATTTAGAATAATACCATCGCAACTAAAACCAACTTCTTGCAACTTATCAATAAGTTCACCTTCAATATTAGACTGAAAATACTCCAAATTAACATTGTCATATTTAGATTTAAGTACTTCTAAATAATCTTCAAAAGTTTGGCTACCATAAATTTCTGGTTCCCTTTTACCTAAAAGATTCAAATTAGGTCCATTTATTATAATAAGTTGCTTCATAGAGTAAATATAGAAAAATAAGCGCATAAAAAAACCGAAGCTTTTGCTTCGGTTTTTAATATTTGTTTTAATACTTCTTAGAAGTGTAAAGCAAAACCAATGTTAAACTCTAATACACCTTCATCAGTAAAATCTTCATTTAATGATAAGTTGTAACGTAAACCTGGCTCAATTGAAATGTTGTCAGCAACAAACCAAGCATAACCACCTTGTAAACCTAACCATAATGGACTTTCATCACCAAATACATCATCACCAGATGCACCAGTAACATCTACTTGTACAGGAAATTGACTAGCTACATAGTACTTAGCACCTACTTTGTATGAAAAAGAAGAAGCACCATCAAAATCATTATAACCTAGACCTACCTTTACAGCTAAATCATCCATTACAAAATAACCTGCTTCACCACCAATAGACCAAATAGTTGTTCCGTCTATAGAAGTTAAACCAAAAGAAGTTGTTGATCTGTGAGCAGCACCTGTAGCACCACCACCAAAACCAGTGTTAGCTTCAACTAACCAAGATCCTTTACTTAGAGCACTAGACTCATCTTCTTGTGCATTAACACTTACA
>JASBSE010000421.1 GCA_030149115.1 Winogradskyella sp.
CAATCTCTCCCCTATACCAGTCCTATAGATACCCTATACATATCCTATGAAAAACAAAAATGTTATATGCAACAAAAAACAGAGAGTTGCTATAAGTATATGTTGCTGTTTGTTAGTTTCTTAAAGGGATATAAGGGAAGAAAACAGAACAATAAGCCCCCAAACAGATAAGTAAGGCTTTTAAAGCCAACCTTAATCCCAATCAAGACCTATACGGAACAAAATAAAATGTGCCTTAGCTTAAAGGCTAATATTGTATCAGGTTCAGCGATGTATAAGTAATAAAACGCTTCGGTGCACAGTAGCAAAAGTCCTTTTCAACGCCAACCAAAATATAGTTATAACAGGTGAATGAATAATAAACCATTCACATAAAACAAGAAAAAATGGCAAAATATAAAAGCCTATTTGACGTACAAGGAACACTCGGAGAAGTGACCTTCTACAAAGGAGAAGACGGACAGTATGTTCGCAGAAAAGGCGGTGTAAGCAAAAACCGCATTTTAAAAGACCCTAATTTTGAGAGAACACGAGAAAACCTCTCTGAGTTTGGAAAAGCAGCCACAAGTGGCAAATTAATGAGAAGAGCAATCAATAGCCTCATGTTAGACGCTAAAGATAGCCGCGTAACCTCAAGACTCACAAAAGTCCTTAACCAAGTAAAGAATGAAGACATAACCTCGGCAAGAGGACAGCGTAATGTCGCAACAGGTTTGGCAAATCCACTAGGTAGGGCACGACTAAAAGGGTTCAATTTTAATGCAAAATCCGAGCTAGATACTTTGTTAATGGCGCAATACACACTAGATTCGGCAACAGGCGAGATTGTAATTTCAGATCTAATACCCAATCAGCAGATCAGCACTCCCGAAGGAGCAACGCATCTTAGTTTTAGTGCGGGTTTTTTAAATCTAGATTTAGCAACAGAAACAAAAGACCTACAGCTGTCTAATGTGGTGAATTTACCTATTAATGGTGTTGCTTCAACAGTGACCTTAACACCAGCAGTTCCGGCTGTAGGAACGGGACAAAGCTATTATGTGCTAAAAGTAGCCTTCTTTCAGGAAATCAACGGGATCCAATACCCACTGAAAAATGGTGCCTTTAATGCGCTTCAGCTAATCGAGCTGCTCTAAGCGGCTGAGAGGTGTAAAAAGGGGTGGTAATTAACTAATAAGCTAAAAATTAGATAGCAGTTAAACCACCTCTTTTTTTATAACCCCAAAGTAAATTTCATAAAGGGCCTGTGTCATTCACCATTCCTCACTCATCAATCGCCAATCCCAAATCCTCTCATTCACCGAAGCTTTAGCGAAGGTGAAAATCGTAAATCGCAAATCCCAAATCGTAATGTTACAAGAAACCAATAGGTTTTAAAAACATCGACGAACGGTAAGCTTAGTATTAGTAAAAAAGCAAATAAAAAGCCATAAAATGTAAGTTTAAAGCTACGAATAATGTTAAAATTGGTTCAAACATCATCCACTTAGGCTGTGAAATACGTATGTAACTGTATTTTAAATTGAAAATACCACTTTTTGTTTGTAATTACTTACAAAATAAATCATTTTATCGAATAATAATGTATTATAATCTATAAAGCAGCAATATGGGTTATTTTTAGACTGGGGAATCTTAACGCAAGTTAAGATATTAATTTTAAATAAGGTAGATTAAGCATCATGCGCTTGTACTTACACAGACAAGACATACAAGATTTAAACGAGGTTAGTGATAAAACCGCGCTCAAAACCATGCAAGACATCCGCGAGGAATACAACTTACCAAAAACCCATTACATTAGTGTAAAGGCTTACTGCGAGTTCTTCAGAGTAGACAAAGAAGATGTCTATAAAAAACTCGAAACCACCATCCCCAAATTCCTGCGAAAGCAGGAATCTCATAATAAAACATGAAACAACAACGGACTTCGACCATTCCCGCACCAATATTCACCAAAGCTTCAGCGAAGGTGAAAAAAAGTAGCCTAAGATATCAATCTCAAAATCAACAATCAAAAATCGTCAATCAAAACACGTCATTCGTAAATTGTAAATTGTAATTCCCCAATCCTCCCCATTCACCCAACCTCCAACTCCCAACTCCCAGCTTCCAACTCCCAACTTCCAATCCCAAATCATCATTACAGTCATTGCGACCGTTCCTGCGAAAGCAGGAATCTCAGAAAACTGTGGCAATCTCAAAATCAAAAATCCTCCCCATTCACCGAAGCTTTAGCGAAGGTGAAAATCGTCATTACAGTCATTGCGACCGTTTTTGCGAAAGCAGGAATCTCAGAAAACTGCGGCAATCTAAAGATCATAATTCGCAATTCGTAATTCGTCCCTCGAAAATCATACCATTTTCTTAGGAGGTTGTTGGAATTGGTTTAGATTTGCATTACAGTCTTTCACCCTAATCTTTTTTATATGGATACCAGAGGTTGATCAGGCTTTTTTAAACAAAAATGGATATACTTAAAATACAAAAAGCACAACTACAAGGTCAGGTACGATTAAGTGGTGCTAAAAATAGTGCATTAAGATTGTTGGCGGCTTCTCTTCTAACGGAAGACGTAGTGGAACTCTACAATTCACCCAACGGTTTATTAGATATGCAGGTACATATTAAGATGCTCAAT
>JASBSE010000431.1 GCA_030149115.1 Winogradskyella sp.
GCCAGTTGAGAAATCTTTCCAGATTTGTTTTACTGGAGAGACCATAAAGCTTGGTGTACGCTCCTCACTAAACGGACTAAGTCCTTTATAGTTACTACCTGCTTTTTTTAGCTGCACAAAATCTCCAATAACCTCCTCTACACGAGCAGTTTCAAAGACTTGAGATATGGAATTTTGTGAGATCATGTAACTTCCTGTGAGATTAGGAATCCTTTAAACTTTTTATTAATGACAAGCGCGTAAAATTAATATAATCTATTTGTTTAAAAAAAGCTAGCAGAAAGTTATTTCAGATTGAATTTGATAACTAGCCAAAAACTTCTCTTATTTGGATAATGATTATATTTATTGTTATATAACGGGTTGTGGTGCATTTAAGCAACCATTTCGAAACAAAGAACATTAAGTGAAAGCTGAAATAATAAATCAACCATACTCTGGCAAATTTGAAGAACGAATTTATGACGTAGAAAGCGTGTGGAATTCCCAATCTTGGACTTGTATTAAGTTTACGGACGAAAGCGGAATAGAAAAAGTTGGACAGTTTCGTGGATTTCCTAAAGATGTAAAAGTATCTAAACAGAAAAACGAAATTCTTGTTTTGACTTCTGACTGTGCATTTCGTTTGGATTCGCTTGGATTGAATATTATCGAATCGGAAAAACAAGCTGATTATGGAAACTTGGAAGTAACACCAAATGGAACTTTTATCCTTTCTGAATATAGCGACATTTATAAATTGGAAAATTCACTTTCTGATATGCAAATTATCAAAAGTCCCTTTGAAATGGATATGATAGAATTTAAAAGCTGGAACGGAAATATATTGGAATTTGAATGCACTGAAATTGCCAATTACGAAAGAAATGAATTGATGGAATTAAATACAACTGATTGGTCAATAAAAATAAAAAAAACGACACCACAACAACGTGTATAACTCATTACAGATGAATTCCCTCATGAATTCCTCGTAAATTTTCACAAACAAAACGATAATATCAATTCATCAAGACAATTCAACAATTCAGAGCTATATAGTTTTTACTCTTAGCATATAAATAGAAATTTGCAACTGTAAAAATATTGGTAGCTTGTTCTACTATAAGTAAATGACATCATGAAAAAAAAGATATTTAGAGTCGTCTTGTTGGTTGGTACCATAATTTCCTTATTCTACGTACCATGGATTTTGGTTTGGGCTTGGATTTTGCCATTGCCAAACAGCATACAAGAACAAGTAGACGAAACCTTATCTCATGGCTTTGAAGGCATGATTGTCTATGTAGACCAAGCAGGTAAACCTCCTGCCTTTTATACAGGTGGCTGGAAAAACAGAGAAAATAAAATACCTGCAGACCCTAAGTCGTTATTTAAAATTGCAAGTATAAGCAAACTTTACACTGCAGTTTCTATTGCTAAACTCTCTAAAGCCAATGAATTGTCGTTAGATGATACACTTTCAGATTACTTTCCGGAATTGGTTGGTAGAATTGAAAACGCAGAGACCATTACTTTAAAAATGATGGTTCAGCATCGTAGTGGTATTCCAAATTTCACAGACAATCCTGCGTATTGGGAAGACGAACAAGAAAATGGTAAAAGGGCGCTTGACTTTGCCTTGGATTTGCCAGCAAGTTTTAAACCAGATAAAGGTTACGAATACTCTAACACCAACTACCTGCTACTTCGTAGAATTATTGATAAGGTTTTAGGCTACAGCCACGAACAATACATTAAAGAAACCATA
>JASBSE010000441.1 GCA_030149115.1 Winogradskyella sp.
TGATGATTTTTACAACACTTTAAAAACTGAAGCTTCACACTTTAGCGAACTATACAAATCAGCACAAAACAACGATTGCCAGTTAAAATACGTTGCTGAATTTAACAACGGAAAGGCAAGCGTTGGGTTAAAAGAAATTGACAAAGAACATCCTTTTTACAACCTAAATGGAAAAGACAATATTGTATTATTCTTCACAGAGCGATACACTGAACAACCATTAATTATAAAAGGTGCTGGTGCTGGCGCAGAAGTTACAGCCTCTGGTTTATTTGGAGATATCATAACTTTAGGAAGAAATTAAAAACTCATGAATCAAATTAAAGTGTTTTCACCTGCAACTGTTGCCAATGTATCGTGTGGTTACGACGCTATGGGCTTTGCATTAGAAACTTTGGGAGACGACATGATTTTTACTAAAACAAACAACAAAGATGTTGTCATTTCTAAAATCGAAGGTGCAAATCTCCCTTATGAAGCCAATAAAAATGTTGCTGGAGTTGTTGCTCTACTCATGCTTAAAGACAGTAAAGCTAACTTCGGATTAGATATTCAAATTTTTAAAAACTTTAAGCCTGGTAGCGGATTAGGAAGTAGTGCTGCGAGTGCTTCAGGTACTGCTTTTGCTGTAAATCAGTTATTAGGTAATAAATATTCAAATTTAGAATTAACCTTTTTTGCCATGCAAGGCGAAGTAGCCGCTTGTGGATCTGCCATTGCAGACAACGTTGCAGCAGCACTTTACGGAGGCTTTATTCTGGTTAAAAACTACGAACCCTTAGACATTGTTAGCATACCAACACCCACAAATTTGATTGCTACAATTATCCATCCTCAAATTGAAATAAAAACTGAGGATGCGCGTAAAGTTGTACCAACACAAATCGATTTAAAAACAGCCATTACACAATGGTCTAATGTTGGTGGATTAATCAGCGGTTTGCATAGTAATGACTTTGATTTAATTGGTCGTTCTTTGGTTGATTTGGTAGCAGAACCAAATCGAAAAAAATTAATTCCGCTTTTTGACGATGTCAAACAATCTGCA
>JASBSE010000449.1 GCA_030149115.1 Winogradskyella sp.
TGCTTGAGTACCTGTAAAGTCTGGAGCTCCTGAAACTCTAATCACTTGGTTTATAGCATTACCATTTGAGCAACCATCCATATAATTATCCATATTAGTATCATGAATATCCAAATTTACCAGATAAACACCTGGCTCATCATACGAAACATTAACACTCTGACCTATGGCAGTTGATCCATCTCCTAAATCCCAAGTGTATGATGCTCCTGTACCATCAACCTCAAAAACACCATTTCCGTTTAGTTGAATATTGTCTCCAATACAAACCTCAATAATGCCATCTGCATTAGCTAATGGAGACACGGAGTCTAAAACCGCAGTAATGTCTTGACATGGCATAGTACAAGATATATCTGCAGCCCATCCAGATGCATTTTCGACGCCATTGGAGGTAAAATTAATTGTTAAGCAACCAGATGGGTTTTCAAAAGAAGCAAATATTAGCCCTATTGAAGTATTACCACTAAAAATGCCAATAATTGGTTCAGATGTACTATCTCCATCGTAAATCGTTATCATATCCACATTTAGTTGGGTTTCAAAGTCAATAAATTCTAACTTTACCCTTTGCCCAACTTCTTCTGGACAAATTGTTAAGGTGTAATCCTCGTTGCCAGAGTAATTTGAATTTTCTCCACCAGAATCATAAAACGTACCTGAACATGCACTAATAGTTCCGTTTTGCATAAGAATGTCTTGGCCAAACACAGAAACTGAGATCCCTAATAACAGGATAGATAATATTTTTTTCATAGGATTGATTGAATTAGTGGCTTTAGTAGAGAATTTTAAACTTTTATATCTCACTTTATTTTTAAGATGTAAAAAATGTAAAATGGTTGCGTCTAAAAAACAAAAAAGCCTTTCTTCTTCAGAAAGGCTTTTTTGTTTATAAGAAGTCAAAGTTTATTCTTCGTCTTCTTCTTTCACTTTTTTCTTTAAAGATTCTGCCGCATCACCTTTCTTAGCTGTATCGTACATTAATGGTGTTGCAATAAACATAGAAGAGTATGTACCTACAACTACACCTACAATTAACGCAAACAACAATCCTCTTAATGATTCTGCACCAAAAATGAACATTGCTAACAATACCACTAATGTTGTTACAGAAGTATTTAATGTTCTACTTAACGTGCTGTTTAGAGAAGCATTGATAGTTTTACCAAAATCCCAAGACGTGTGCTCGTTTAGATATTCTCTAATTCTATCAAACACTACCACAGTATCGTTTAACGAGTAACCAATTACCGTTAAAATGGCCGCAATAAACGCCTGGTCAATTTCCATACTAAATGGCATAAACTTCCAAGTTAAAGAGAATATACCTAATACAATCAATACATCATGGAAAACAGCAGCAACAGCTCCAAGTGAGAACTGCCATCTCTTAAATCTGAATAAAATATAAAGGAATACTACTACTAAAGATCCTAAAACTGCCCAGAATGAAGATTTCTTAATATCATCTGCAATTGTAGGACTTACTTTACTAGAAAGCATTTTACCGATTTTTGCCTCACCAGAACCATTATCAAATTCTTCATAAGTCATTCCACTTGGTAAGTAAGGTTTTAAAGCTTCGAATAATTTAGTCTGAATCTCTGTATCTGCTTCAACCGAATTATCTTCAACTCTATACTTTGTAGAAATTTTCAATTCATTAGCAGAACCAATAGTTTTAACTTCAGCACTATTAAATACATTAGGATCATTAAGCACACTTGTGATTTCTTCTGTGCTTACTGGTTGGTCAAAACGAACTTGATATGTTCTACCTCCAACAAAATCGATACCTTGATCTAATCCTGTTGTAAACAAAGAACCTAAACTCGCTAGGATGAATGCACC